>JAFXQR010000120.1 GCA_017526985.1 Lachnospiraceae bacterium | reverse complement strand
GAAAACTGCTTTATCTGCCCCGGCTTCCATGTATACTCCGCAGACTTTTGTCCACCTCACCCGCCCTTCGGGCACCCTCCCCTCAAGGGGAGGGCAAGAGTTTTTCGCCACAGCAACGGAGCTCGCCAAATACGAATTTATTTATCCTTCTTTCTCTCAAGCAGATTCACCGCAAGCAGCACCACCGTACTGATCATCAGGTTGACCAGCACCCATGTAAATGCGCCCTTCTCGTCATTGGTGCGCCACAACTGATATACTGTCGTTGAGATCGTTGCCGTACGCCCGGGCGTATAGCCGATCAGCATACTGGTGGCACCGTATTCGCCAAGGGCCCTGGCAAAAGCCAGCACGGTACCGGCTAAAATGCCCTGCCTGCAGGCCGGCATACGGATCCGCAAGAAGATATAAGTATTCGAAAGTCCCAGCGTCTTTCCTGCATGGGACAGATTTTCATCAAAACTCTCAAACGCGCCTCTGGCGGTGCGGTACATCAGCGGAAAGGCAACCACGGCCGCTGCTAATATTCCTCCATACCAGTTCATCACAAACTTGATGCCAAACTGTAAAAGCCACTGCCCTAAAGGCCGCTTCACGCCAAAGATCAGTATCAGAAAAAAGCCGCAGACAGTTGGCGGCAGGACCATAGGAAGCGTAAGAAGAACATCCAGGATGCCCTTGAGCACCCTGGGTAATTTTGCAGCATAATATGCCGCTACAATTCCTGTAAAAAATACGATCACACATGCAATCCCCGCGATCCGCAGGGAATTCCATAGGGGAAACCAATCCATATAGCCTCCAAAACACCCACCTTGCCTTCCCCTTGAGGGGAAGGTGCCCGAAGGGCGGATGAGGTGTCCTATCTATAACATTACTTAACCGGGCTGAATCCCACCTTCTCAAATACTTCCATGGCCTCATCCGTTGTCAGATAGTCCAGAAAGTACTGTGCCGCTTCCGGATTGTTTGCAGTCTTTAATACCGCTGCCGGATAGATGATCTGTCCGCACATATCCTTGGTGGCATAGTCCATGATTTTAAGCCCCGCGCTGTAAGCATCCGTGCAGTAGATCACACCGGCATCCACGGAGCCTTCGGAAACCTGCGTGGTCACTTCCTTTACATTGCTTCCGTAAGTGATCAAACCTGCATTTGCCAATTCTTCTTCATCCAGCTCATAATAGGCCAGGATCTTCTGGGTGTACTGGCCTACCGGCACATCACTGTTTCCCATACAGAAGAGGATATCGCCCCCCTTCAATGCCTCCGCCAAATCATCAAAAGTATTGATATTCTTCGGATTCTCCTCCGGCACACACAGCGTTACTTTATTCTCCAGGATGTTGATCCGGCTGTTTTCGTCTACAAAATCCAGCCCTTCCGTATTCACTTCCGCCGATGCATTGATGTCCAGCTGGTTCATCTGCTTCTGTCCTGCAGAGATGAACAGATCGCAATCCGCCCCTTCCGCAATCTGCGTTTTCAAAGTACCGGAAGAATCAAAATTATAAGTGATGGTCACATCCGGATGTGCCGCTTCATAAGTATCTTTCAGCTCCGTCAGTGTCTCCGTCATGGAAGCTGCCGCAAAGACAATGATCTCACCTTCTCCGACATATTCCGTTTCCATTGGTGCTTCTTCTTTCGGTGCTTCTTCTGTCGGTGCTGCTTCCGTTACCTGTGCATCCACTGCCACTTCCGTGACTTCCGGTGCCTCCGTTGCTGCCGGTTCCTGCGCAACCGGTTCTGCTGACGCTGTCGCAGGTGTTGTATCGCCACATGCTCCCAAAACAGATACACAAGCAGCCGAAGCCATCATTACAGTTACTTTATTCCATAAATTCAGTTTTCTCATTTTTTGAACCCTTTCCAGTCTGTCTTTTAAATTTTTCGGGTTCAACGCACAAATCTAGCGGATAAAATGTCCGCTTTTTCCGCCGGATTTTTCCACGAGACGAATCTCACCGATCTCCATTCTTTTATTGATCGCTTTACACATATCGTAGATCGTAAGCAATGCTACGGACACTCCGGTCAGCGCCTCCATTTCCACACCGGTCTTGCCGGACAGTTTGGCTGTGCAGATGCAGCGGATGGCATACGCTTCCTCCTCCGGTACAAAATCTACCGAAACCTTGGTCAGCATCAGCGGATGACATAACGGGATCAGATCGGAAGTCTTTTTGGTCGCCATGATCCCGGCCACTCTGGCGCACGCCAGTACATCCCCTTTGGGTGCCGTTCCTTCATAAATGGCCCGAAAAACTTCCTCGCCTACTACAATACGCCCTTCGGCTACGGCGATGCGTTCCGTGACATCTTTATCCGTCACATCCACCATCACCGCTTTTCCGTTTTCATCCAGATGTGTAAAACCTGCCATGCCCTTCATCCTTTCTCATAGTCCTTGCTCGTTGCGACCACCGGACATCTCACAGTTATCATAAGCTACCTGTCAGCGATGATCTAAGCAATTAACCATCAGCCCTTACCAAATCCGCATTTCGGGAAAGTACAGTTCTCGCAGTTTAAACACAGGCCGCCTTCTCCGTACCTTGCCAGATCCTTTGCCGTGATGGTATCGTCTGCCAGTATCCGCGGCAGCACCAGATCAAAGATCGTCCGCCTTGCATACATAACACACCCCGGAAGTCCCAGGACCGGCACGTGCTTATCGGTACTCTCATCGTAAGCCAGCAAAAACATGGCTCCCGGCAATACCGGTGCACCGTAAGATATCACTTTTGCCCCGCTTGCTTTGATTGCTCCCGGTGTTTTATCATCCGGATCCACGCTCATCCCGCCGGTGCAGACCACCAGATCCGCTCCCTGCGCAATATACTCGTGTATTGCTGCTACGATCGTTTCCTGATCATCGTCCAGGATCTTCTGCCCGAGCACTTCTGTATCGTACTCCGCCAGTTTCTTTTTCAGTACCGGCCCAAAGGCATCCTCGATCCGCCCTTTAAACACTTCGCTTCCGGTGGTAATGATCCCCACCTTGAAATGCCGAAACGGCAGGATCTTCAGGATTGGTTCGCTCCCTGCAATCTCTTTTGCTTTCTCCATCTTCTCCGCTTCGATCACCAGCGGGATCACACGGGTTCCGGCCAGTTTCTCACCCTTCTTCACCGGAAAATCCCCATGGATCGTGGCGATCATCATCTCTCCCAGCGCATTGACAGCAAAGAGCTTCTCACGGTCGATCTTTAGCAGTCCGTCCGTATTTGCCCGGATCTCGATCTTTCCTTCCGACGGTTCGCCGGCCGTCATATAGTCTCCCATACAGATGTCCCGCAGGATCGCCGCCGCCTCATCTTCGTGCAGGATCCCTTCCCGCTTCTCCCAGACATAGAGATGCTCTTTGCCCACCGACAAAAGCACCGGAATATCTTTTTCTTCCACGATATGTCCTTTTTTGAACACCGGTCCTTTTACCTTGCCCGGTATGATCTGCGTGATGTCCTGGCAGAGCACATGCCCCACTGCATCTTCGGTCCGTATGAGTTTCATAGTCACCTCAAAAATATTATGCGTTGAACAATTGGTCTTTTATGCAACAAAAAACCCCGTGTACATCGTTGATATCCAAAACAGGACATTCGATTTCTTCGGGGAGTTTCGCGTCGGTGGCGATACAGATCAGCGTCTTCGGATCACATACCGGCTTTTGCGAGATTTCATTTCGTACCACCTCTACTTTGGGATACGCGGAATCTTTCAGGCCTTCGATGATAACAACATCTAGATCCCGCATCTCTTCGATCAGTTCTTTTACCGGAAGCTCTCTGCGCTTGTGCACAAAGCTCTGATATTGCGAAAATACCGCCACACCGTCTGCTCCCGCCTGATAGAATCGATACGAATCCGTACCTTCGATATCACAGCAAAAATCGTGTCCGTCATGCTTGATCACACCAACCGACCGGCCGTCTTTGATAAATTCATTGATGAGTTTCTCGATCAGATAAGTTTTCCCGCTGTTTTTTATACCACTTACGCAAAATACCACCGGTTCTCCGATGGTCCGATACTCATCACGGGTATTGATATTCCGCACGCATTTGGTATCAAAACAGCTGTATTCGAGACTCACATATTTGGTCCGTACCGCTTGGAGAATATCCACCAGACGGTACTGCCCCTTTGCGATCTGTGCTTCGATCACGGGAAGCACAGACTTATGATAGATCGCGCACAGAGGATGACAGCGCTTCTCATCCTGAAAAACATAGGCATCATAGTCAGATGAGATAAACTCTGCCAGATACTCCGCCATCTCTTTTTTCAGGAAAGGCATATCCGCCGCGCAGACAAAGACATAATCCTTGTGTGCATAGATGAGCGCCTGCCGGATACCTTCGATGGGTCCGATCTCCTGATGCTCATCCGCAACCACATGCAGTCCCACATCCGCATAGTCTCCCGGATGTGCCGCTGACAAAAAGACCTCCCCGCAGGGACGAAACTCCCTTGCGAGCCGGTCGATAAAGCGTTCGTTATTCAGTTTCAGCAGCGCCTTGTCCTGTCCCATGCGGGTAGATTTCCCGCCGGCCAGGATCGCTACGGAATACTTTTTCATTCCCATTCCTTATATGCTATGCTTCTTATCTATTGCAAAAAATATATCATGCTCTAAGCAAATAATCAAATCTGCCCTTCGATCAAAGTCCGTTCTTTTACTATAAATCGGTTACGCCCAAGCTGAAACCTGTAACACTTTGCTCTCCATTTTAATGGCTCTGTCTTTAATGCTTGTCCGCCAAACAGTTCAGTCTCTGTCTCTTAGTTTAATTACACTATTGATACATATTATTGCGAAATCGTCTCTACTTGATCAGCCTTACCCGCACCGTATCCCCGACCTCTACTTTTCTCCCCGCTTCCAGATCGATGAAGCAGTTGCATTCCGTCAGATTGCTGATCACGGAAGAGGCATGTACACCGCTCGGCAGTCTTACCTCTCCGTCCTCATAATATGCCCGGATCAGGCGCCGATGCTTATTGATTTTATTGTAATCACTTTTCAAAACCGCATTCCTGCATTTGGTGAGAAATGTCTCGCTTCCCATTCGTTTTGCCATAGCAGCCCAAAAATACAATTCAAAATTCGCCAGTGCCGCGTATGGATTTCCGGAGAGCGCCAAAACGACTTTCCCATCCAGATAAGCCCCCAGTGTCGGGGTACCCGGCTGGATATCCGCTCCATGAAACAGGATCTCCGCTCCCATCTCTTTTAATACCTTAGGTACAATATCTTTCTTGCCGACACTGACGCCACCGGTGGTAATGATAAAGTCTGCCTCCGATAAAGCCTTCCCCAGCTCCGCCTTGAACTTATCTTCCTCATCCCGGCAGATCGGACAGTCCATTACGCTTAACCCCTGCTGTTCGATCGCGCCTTTCAGCATCCAAAAGATACTGTTATAGATCTTCCCGGGTTCCGGTTCTTCCCATATATTCATGAGCTCCGATCCGGTGGAGATCACTGCCACTTTGGCCTTAGTCATCACCGGCACACCGGTGATCCCAAGACTGGCGAACAGTGCCATATGCGCCGGTGTGATCCCGGTACCTTTCTTGGCGAGCACTGAACCTTCCGCAATGTCTTCTCCGACTTTGCAATAGTTTTGATAAGCTTTTACCGGAGCATAGATCTCCACCTGTTCCATTCCGTAGTCGGTCATCTCCTGCATCACCACGGCATCATATGCTTCCGGCACATACGCCCCGGTCATGATCCGCACAGCCGTCCCCGGGCCGTAATCCACGCCTTTCTGCGGTACATCCCCGGCACACAGTTCGCCCTGCACCCGCAGTACCACCGGTGCTTCTTTCGTTGCCCCGGTGATATCCTCACTATGTACTGCGTAACCGTCCATGGCAGATCTGGGAAATGCCGGCACATTGTACTTTGCTGGCACATCCTCCGCCAGGATCCGCCCGCAAATACTCTCACCAAGCTGTACATATTCTGTTTTGTTACTTGCTTGTATTTTCCCTAAGATCCGTTCAAGACATTCTTCGATTTCCATAACCACTCTCCTTAGGCTTTCATTTTACTATTCTGCCCTTTGGATAGCAACATTTTTACCCGATCATCAATCTTTCTTATCCTTTTTTCTTCTGGTCAAAACTACTGCCGCTGCAGCCACAGCACCACAGATTCCCAACGCGATGGCACCACCGTTTCCGCCTGCCGGTTCGTCCGCTGCCAGCCCTCCGTTTGCCGGTACTTCCGCCACACTTTCCTGTGGCAGCGGTGTGATCGACACCACCGTGGTGATGGCGGGCTGTTCCGATATCGCCTTCGGCCCGGCCACTACGATCCTTGCTGCCGCATTTGCAGGACAATCTGAGGTCGGCACCAGCAATCCATGCATATCGATACTGCCGTCTGCATTTCGACTGGGAAGTACCGTTACATCCGTATTTTCAAACCACGCAGCGGATGCCTTGATCCCCTTGTTGTTATAGGATGCCGCACCGTCAAAGAAGTAGTTATCCTCACTTCTTAACGAATACAGAATACCATTGGAAGAACCCAGCTCCGCTGTAGTCGTTCCGTTATCCGCAAAGGACAGCATACCGTTCACCGTCCAGGCTTTCTTGTTGGAAGTACGGGTATACAGACTCACATTGTAAGCCGATCCGTTCAGTGAATTATTGTATGCGGTGCAATAGGAAATACTGCAATCCGGACAGGAGTTGCTGGTAATACCCTTGGCATAATTGTTAAACGATACACAATTCAGCAAAATGTGTCCGCCATACATATTCTCACCGCCCAGCTTAAATCCGTTTCCTTCGCCAAACTCCACATTCGGATCCGTCGGATCATCCGTTGTCAGGAAACCATTACTGTAGGCAATGCAGTTCTCGATCTTCACCGCGCCGATGGAACCGGTCGTGGACTTTGCGTACAGATCCCAGCCATCATCGATATTGTGATGTGAGATACAGCCTAAAAAGGTATTTCCTTCCCCACAGGTCAGTTTTGCCGCAAATCCGTCCGCATCATTGCGCGCCTCATCACAGCAGTCGTAAGCTTCACAGTTTTTGATCAGATTGTCCGACGGCCACATCTCCGCATCGTTATATTCTCCGGAATAACGGCTGATCTGTAAACCGGAATTACCCACATTATGGATCACACACATCTCTACGATATTGTGATTACCGCACACACTGATCCCCTTGGCTGAACCGTCCTTTACTTCCAGCCCGAATACATGCCAGTAACTTCCCACGATGGAAAGCAGCGAAGAAGAACCATGATCTTTGCTTCCGCTGATCACCGCCTTTCCGGTGTTCTCTGCCATCAGTGTGATCATGGCATCTTCCCGGCCATTCACATTCCGACCGATCACATAATCTTTTTCCGGCTCGTAAATGCCGTCCATCATAACGATCACCTGACCGGGCTGCGCGTAATCCAAAGCAGACTGCAGATCCAGCGGACTTTCTTTGGTTCCCAGTCCCTGCGCTGTACCGTCCGGTGCCACATACATACTCTCACCTTCGTTTCCCAGACGATGGAACACAATCTGCACATCGCCGTTGATCGTCTCTGTTGCGGCCAGGTCCTTTCTGCCTGCATCCGGAGTGAAAGAATAATGATAGGCATTCGCGCCCTCCGTGAGCGTCACCGGCAGTTTTACAAACTTTCCCTCTTCCAGATCGATCTGCGCATCTCCGACCACACTGCCATCGGCTGCCGTGATGCTCAATTTCCCTTCCACATTTGCTGCCGCGATCAGTTCGATCTGTTCGCTTCCCGCAGTCTCGCTATTATAGAATTTGACCATAGGATCGATCAAAGTCACAGACTCACCCAGCACCTGTCCGGCGCTCTTTTCAAAGCTGATATCCGTGATCTCCACACCTACTTTACGCGCAGACATAACACCTACACAGACGGAACCGTCATCCATCTTCATCAGTACATCGGTACCGTCAAAAGCGATCTCTCCGTCAGTCCCTTCCATTCTCGCGATATACCGGGTATCCGTCTTTTCCAGGGTGTAGGTGAAACTGTCACCGACATTTACCGTATCCTCTTTATTCACCACAGAAAACAGATCATTGCTGCGCAGATTTCGCTCATCCCCGGCCACATTGGTGGTATCTGCAGTTGTGTATCCACTTACCAGTCGCGCTCCGTGGGAGTGATATCCGCCGCCTTTCATCTTGTACTGGCCTACCGCCACGGAATTAAAATACTTGGTATCCTTGGATCCCAGTCCTTCCATATCCGTTGCATAGATACCGTAGCCGGTCTGATTATCCGGGCCGTCTGTTACATCTGTCACGGTAAAAGTAGCAGAGATCTTAAAGTTTTCCGTATTGGGGTCGATCTTGGTGTAATAATAGAAAAATCCGTCCTCCGAATCTGCCACCTTACCATTCTGTGCGGAAGCAAACGCAACGCTTCCGTTACCGTTTGTTACATCCTCTGCCGGTGTCGCCTCTGCTGCGCTTTTGATCTCGATCTCCTGCCCGTTAACTGTAGCCACGCCGCTGGTCGCAGAGCCAAAGCATGCTACATACCATTGCTGCTCTGCTTCCCCTACGGTAAAGTTTTTGCTGTATTCAGAAGAACGGTCATCCGCATATGCCTTTACGGACACGGTATATTCCTGTCCTTCTTCCAGGCCGGTCAGCGTATAATCTCCCGCCGTATCCTCCAGATCTGTCACTGTCTGCATTTCGCCCCCTGCCGGCCCGTAAGCCAGTTCAAAGCGATCCACATCCAGATCCAGCCAGTCGATATAAACCGTCCCGTTGCCCCGGTTATCGATCCAGCGGATCTCCGGTGCTGCCAACGGCAGTTTATATTCCTTCACCACTTTGAAGAGACCCGTTTTATCCTCACACCCGCTTCGGTAAGCAACCGGAACGATCTGATAATCCCCTTCAAAATTCGGCGCCAGCGTGACGGTTTCGCCCTCATAAAGCGCACTGGTCACTTCAAAACCATCCTGCATGGCAAAGACACGTACATAATCCGCACCATCCAGTCCCAGCTCGGCAGAAACCTCTACATCAATCGTTCCGTTTTCATTGATCTCCACATTTTCGATCGTCGGTTTTTCTACGGTATCCCAAGCCGCACGCTGCGCAGGCGCTTCTGCTTTCCCGGTAAATTCCCCTTTTATATAATATACATTGATACCGGCATCCACACGGAACTGATAGGAACCGGCTTCCTCCACCTCAAAAGTAAACGGCTCCAGCACACCGCCTTCCGCTGCTGATCCGGGTGCCTTATATTCCTGGCCGCCCACCAACACCATGCTGTCATTGTACAACCCCAGCTTTCGTCCGGTCTCGCTGCTGTTTGCGCTCAGCATATACAATTCAAGTGTCCCGGGGCCCGGGGCAAAAAAGTTGATGGTACGGTTATTATCGGTTGTTGCGCCATTGGACTTCAGACGCTTCGTAAAGGTCAGACTGCCATCTGCCGACTGTTTACTGTTTGCATCTACCGTATAGGCATAAGTAGCATTTGCGATCAAGGTAAAATCCCCGACCACCATGGTGGACTTGATATCGCCATCCGGCAAGGTACTGGCATTAAACTCAATCACGGTCTTTTCATCTTCCGCCAATACCAGCATCGGAACGCTAAATGGCATCGCCCCCGCCAGTGAACCAAAGCTCATTCCAAACGCCATAGCGCCGGCAACGATCCGCCCGCCGATCCTCCGCCGTCGGATCATCTGTCTGTTGTTGAATCCTCGTACCTTCTTCTGAAACATTTTTTACCCCTTCCTCATAAATGTAAGCGCTTACACACTCTCAATTATTTATTTTACCATAATTCTATGATTTGCAAATATGGAATTTTATATAAATTTAATATCGAAAATATGGGAATAACAGAGAAAACATGCCACGGGGACGGTTCTCTGGCTAGCTTCTTGCCGGAGAACCGTCCCTATGGTTAGTCCCTATTTTTCAAAATCGGATGGGAAACTCTTTCAGATCATCCAAGCGAAGGAATAGCATTCCGTTCTCGCGCGCTTTGGTTCCGTCGTAAAAGTCTTCGCCATAGCTGCATCCGCCATCGATATCCGCCATATTGTTGTTCCATAAAGCAGATAACCCCGGCGTCACCTGATCGGCAGGCAACTCCCTTCGGGCATACTGGATGGGAACATGGCCGGTCACAAAGGTGTAGTCATATTTGGAATACGGATCCTGCCCATAAGTATTGCTATCTTCACGATATACCGAGTTCCAGACAACCTCATAGACAAGGCAAGGATCTGCATACCGATATCTCTTATTGATCAATTCTTCATTAAAATACGAGTGTGTTAAACAGAATGTTTTGCCGTTTACTTCCACCGTTTTGGTAACATATCGGTTTCTCAGCCAGCCAAGCAGTCGTATACGCGCCGAATCCGATAGCTCCAGATAATCACGGAGCGTAACCTTGCCCCCGTTATATCCCAGCCAGATATCCGCTTCGATACCGTCACATATCGGTTTTCCGCCGGAATGGACCGAATATAACATCATCAGCTCATGGTTACCCAGAAGCAGATCCATATTCTTATTTTTCTGGATCAGCTTAAGAAGTTTTATCCCATCCGGACCGCGATCGATCGCATCTCCGATAACATACAAGTAGTCCGTATCAGAGAAACCGATCCGATCCAGACCTTTCATAAACAAATCGTAATATCCGTGTAAATCTGAAGCAGCATAAATAGCCATAAATATACTCTCTTTCAATATAACAAATGTGCCGGCTACACATACACTGTGTAGCTGTCCGGCCAGGCCTTGCAGAGCAGGTGCAGGTGGTACTCCGCTGCGAGGGTTACGGCCTCGTCGGTGGGGACCGATTTGCTGACAAGTACCGGCACACGGGACATCACTGTTTTCTGTACCATATCCACCGGTACACGCCCTGTAGTGTAAAGCATACATCCGGCGGGGTCTGCTCCGGCAAGCAGCATATGCCCTACCGCTTTGTCCAGCGCATTGTGCCGGCTGATATCCTCAAAGCCTGTGATCTCGCCCCCCCGCAGATATAAATAGCAGCTGTGGGTTCCGCTGGTGCTGCGGTGCAGTTTGGAATCCCGCTGAAAATATCCGGCCAGCGCAAAGACCGCTTCCCGATCCACCACAGCAGGCGGTAACGGTTGCAACACCTGATCCCTTCCTGCCAATAACTGCCGATTCCCGGCACAGCATGTCGGCTCCGTCCCCTGATAGGGCTGAAAGGTAATGTTTTCCGCCAGTGTCACTTCCGCGATGTTTCCTTTACCGCAAAAAAACAATCTCCCGATATCGTTAACGGACGCGATCAGTCCCTCCGTATATAACCTCCCGATCACCAGCTCCTGCAGATGCTCCGCCGTGCAGGATAGGCGAAATGCCGCGTAGCCGTTCACGCTCACTTCCAGAAAATGCTCGTGGATCAGCGTGTCCTCCACAGTATTTTCACTTCCTTCCGGCGTCACGATCTTTGCTTTTTTCACCGTGATCGCTGCAAGTTCTTTTGTATGATCCTCGATCGTCATATCCGCTCCTTATATGATAGAGACTTAAAATCCCAAAATCTATTATGGCAAACACTTTGGTTTTCGGGTATAATAATATCCAAATAAAGCATTAAGCAGTATCTAAAAAAACGCAGGATTCTGAAGTATTATAATGATAACTGCCTGTTAGGAAAGCTGGTATCTTTTATGGAAACATCCGAACTCTTAAAATACAGCGCATTGATCTCTCTTGGGATCATCGTTGCGATCCCTCTCACCGGATTTCTGATCAATCTGTTTGTCACCAGACTGCTCAGTGCATTGCTTGGTCTGATCGATCATTCCGGAAAACTGTTTCTGTTTATCGCCAATACCCTGACCTTTCCCGGCGTCTGCTATCACGAACTCTCTCACGCCCTGTTCGCCTTTATCACCGGAGCCAAGATCAAAAAGATCGTGCTCTATCACAAACAAAAAGATACGCTGGGTTCTGTCGAAATGATCCCCCGGGGGCCACTGCCGCTCAAATGGCTGCAGCTTTCCTTTTCCGCATGCGCTCCTGTGATCACCGGCCTGATCGGCGAGACGATCATCCTTTATTCCTTCAAGATCGGTATATTACCTGTTTGGGCCTATATTTTGTTAGGCTTTCTGTTCTTCTGCATTCTGCTTCATATGGATATGTCCGGTGCGGATATCAAGGGATATCTCAAGGGCATTCCATTCTTTTTCCTATTGTTCTTCCTGGCGGCGATCAGCGCACTCAATTATGATCCCTCCGCCCTGGAGGCTGTGGAAATTCCGAAGCAGATGACACTATTTTGACCTGACATAACCATCAATGTTTACAGTATATCATCCGCAAATGGTATTTTCAAGAAAACTGTAAGCGTTTTCACCTTATCGTTTCATCGCTTGGATCTTAATCAGAAAGGAAGATATCTTATGTCCAAAAAAAGAGTGGTCAGCATCCTGTTTCCCAATGATGATACCATACAGTATCACGCAATGCCCGACACTGCCTGGCACGATCTGGGACTGGATGCTTTGTGTGAAAAACTCACAACCAAAGTCAACGAGCGGGGTATGATCTCATCGGTGATGCGTACCATGACTGACAGCCCGAAGGTATCCCAATTTCGCATCGATTGCTTTGATGATCTGCTCCGCTTCCCGGAATTCCGCGATCGTATGATCAAGCTGCTGGATCAGGTGCAGTTTTTGAATGATTACGGCAGTTTCAAAAAAGATCACGATATCAAAGCCGGTCTGTGGGAACTGCTCCATCGTCTGAGTGAACTGGATGATTATATCAAATGTCTGGAAAACATCCGGGACTGCCTAAATGATTATGATGTTCATTCCGATGCTCTTCTTGGTTTAAAAGACTACATCACTGCTGTTTATGATACTTCATCCTTTGAAGAACTGAAGAAGGATATTGCTGCCCTAAAAGCCGATACCTCCTCTTTAAAGAGTGTCACCATCGGTGTCAATCTCAATACCAATTTCGAGGCAAGCAGTATCGGTATCGTCTCGGTAAACAATAAAGAATTCCGCAATTCCGGTATTCTGGGCAATTTTGCAGACGCTATCGTTGCCAAAGAAGGAATCCGTGAAGGGAACGACTGGAATGGCTCTCTCCGCTTCCATCCCGTCACCAATAATGCTCTGGATTTTCTTCCTTCCTCGGATAATGTAGCTCTGTTTGCCGCTTCGCTGGGGCAGCCCCTGCTGGGCCCGGCGGTTGCTGCTACCCTGGCCACTTCCCCGGAAAAGGATTCCACACGCTATGTGACCAAGTATTTTGACAAGGACATCAGCCATATGCTCTCCCATGTGACACGCAAGCTGGAGCAGGTACTTTCCCGCTATGTCTCCCTAAGCATCGGTCACATAACAGATCTGATCCCGGAATTTATCTTCTATATCCGCTGGGCAGAGTATCTGGATACCTTAAAAGAAAAAGGCTATCTGTTCTGCAAGCCGGATGTACTGGCGGAAGGTTCTGAGCATACGCGGATGATTGCAACGGGGATCTACAATCTGAAACTGGCTGCTCTCTCCGAAGAAACGCCGGAAAGCATCGTTCCGAACAGCCTTAGTTTTACCGATGAGCAGAGTCTGTTTTTGCTGACCGGTGCCAACCGTGGCGGTAAGACCACCATCACACAGGCCATCGGACTGCTCTACGCTCTGGCGCAATGCGGTATCTCCGTTCCCGGTAAAGGATTTACTTTTGCTCCGGTGGACTGCATCTATACCCATTATCCGGCGGACGAGGATAAAACTATGGATCTGGGCCGACTTGGCGAAGAATGCCAGCGCTTTAAAGATCTGTATACCAATGCAACCGCCAGCAGTCTGCTGCTCTTAAACGAGACCTTCTCCACCACTTCTTTTGAGGAAGGCTATTTTATCGCCAGAGATGCCGTCCTGGCCCTTCTGGATAAAAACTGCCGCGTGATCTACAACACCCATATGCACAAACTGGCTTATGAGATCCCGGAACTGAATAAGGCCACCTCGGCCGGCCACGGAAAAGCGGCTTCCCTGGTGGTACAATCCCATAACGGAGAGCGCTCGTTTAAAGTTATGGTCGCCCCGCCGGAAGGAAAATCTTACGCAGAAGACATCGCCAAGAAATACGGCGTCACCTACGATATGCTCACCGGCAAATCGGGGAAATAATAAAAAAATCCCGGATCCTTCGATCCGGGTATTTTTTTTAGTCATCCATTTCCGTATTTACCTGACTGATAGTTTTTCCGCAGCTCGGGCAGACCGGATAATTCGGTTTCGCCGTCTCGCTCTGCTGATCTGTCCATACATATTCGTGATCACAAGAACGCATCATCACGATACTCTTCGGTGCCGGATAGGACTTGGTATGCTTGATCTGTACATAATAGCAATAACCGTTCGCCGGTATCACGCTCTGCACGGGTTGCGCAGGCTGTAATAAAGGATTCTGTACCGGAACAGCCTGTCCGACTGCCGGCTGTGCCTGATAAGGAACCTGCTGCACCGGTACCTGCGCTGCCGGATCTGCTGCAGGTGTATTTTGTACCGGAGCCGGTTGTCCGGGCACATTTTCATTACCGATGTTACTGATCTTCTGGGAAGCATCCACCGTCGGGAGCGTCGCCAGCGAATTCGTGCTTGCGGGCTGTGTGGATTTCACCGGACCTGCAAACCGTGAGCGAAATACCGGTTTGGTATATCCCTGCGGCTGTGTTGCAGCAGGAGTCGGCGTCGATGTAGTTGGTTGTACCGGTGTCGGTGCGGTACTACTCGCTGCCTGTACCTGCACGCTTCCGTTATTCAGCATTGTCGGATTCTGCACCGGAACCGGTGTCGGTGCTACCGATGCATTTGTCGCCGGTACGGGAGCTGCGGTTCCTGCCATTCCCCCCGATGCTGCCGTGTTGGGCTGCTGAAATGTGGTCTGTGCCGCTGAAGGATTTGCCGGAAACTTGCCCAGTTCAGAATCATTTGAAAACAGCGCCGAATTGATGCTGTTATGATCCCATTTGTTCTTATTTACCTCATCTGATATCTTATTGGCTGCCTTTTTTGCCATATCGAAGATGTTAGCCATATCGTAATCCCCCTAAGGTCAAAGAATAGATATAATAGTATTTTATACCGCTGCTTTATTGCTTGTCAACAATCGATAACACCTTTTTTTATTGATTCTAAGGCGTACGCCCCATTTTTTTTGGCAATCTCCTCCGGTGGATTCGGGAACATATGTAGCATTCCCCCGTTCCGGTTTCATATAAGACAGATTATATCACAAAAAACATATTTATTCAAAACCTGCGTTTTCTTTTACCTGAGTCGCGCCATAAAATGCATACTTGGGATTAAACTTTCCGTCAAACAGCATCGGGTTGTATTCCCGTCTCCAGGAAGCCGTATCCGTAGTTCCCCAGAAAGTCAATGCATCCATCTGCACGCGTCCGTCATCCACACGTTCAAAGATACCGTTGATCAGGTTGTAATAAAACTGTCCCTGCTCTTTTAAGGTATCCTCGTTCAGATCATCCGGATACTGGTATTTGCCAAGGCACACATCCAGCTCGGTCAGCTGCATCTTAAGCCCGGCCCCTGCCAGAGTATCCATAGCTTCAAAGTACTGATCCAGATCGTCACTGGTATACAGATGTGCCTGCAGACCAATACCGTCGATCAGTGATCTGCCATCCTCATCGGTTAAAGTACCTACAAACTCCGTCAGAGTATCTGCCTTGAACTGCTCATTATAATCGTTATAATACAGGTCGATGCTCTCCGGCGCATATTTATCCGCAAAGTAGAACGCATACCAGAAGTAATCATCACCGATGATATCATACCAGTGGCAGCTCCGCGGTGTGCCGTCTTCCATCCAACCCTCGTTGATCACGTCATAAGCATAGAACATATCGATATAACCAAGAGTTTCCAACTGTTCAAAGTTTCCCTTGATCATATCCTCCATACGTGTCAAAAGTTCCTCTCTGTCTACCAGAGGCTTTGCGATATCAAAGTCTTCGTGGAACAGCCACTCCGGTGTCTGGCTATACCATACCAGCGTATGGCCACGCATGGACATATTGTTTTCCTTGCACCAGTCCAGGATCGCCAGGGTATCCTTGCCGTACTCTACGACAACATGTCCCTCCTCACGGCTCTTTCTCTGATTCAGCACATAATCCGGCTTCATTTCATTGCCGCAGGTGATACTGTTAAAGTTGGCCAGGATCAGATCGGTCATCTGTTTTTTCCTGAGATCGTAAGCCGTCACACCCGTACCGGCTTTCATACCATGGGCTCCGAACACTTCCTTAAGCGTGATCGTTTCTTCTTCCGCCTCGGTTGGGGTAGCTTCAGCATTCTCTGTCGGCGCTTCTGCTTCAGTCGGTTCTGCTGTTTCGGTCGGTTCTGCAGCTTCCGTCGGTTCTGCAGCTTCCATTGCTGCCGGAGCCGGATTGGGATCTGGCGCCGTCGTCCTGCATCCACCAAGCACCATCATGCCTGTCAGCAACATTGCCAAATATCTTTTTTTCATAGTATCCTCCTAAACCTCACAAATTGTTTAATCAAATGTAAAACGGTCAAAAATAAATGTCGTCTCCTTATCATCTGCCATAAACGCAAAATAGATTGCATGCTTTCCGACGATACCGGTCGTTACCTCCGTAGTCACTTCCTTTACGGTACCATCCAAATCCGCTGCCGCCACAACGCGGCCATGATAGCTTTCCAGACGCACCTGCACTTTTCCTGCTACCGCTTCTTCCAGCACAAAAGTCACCGTTTTCGGTGTATTATTGCCAAACTGCAGATAACGGAAGCCCACGGTCGTTCCGTCCGTAATGTCCACGATAGGTGTAGAGATCTCATCCGTCTGTTCATAACCGGGACGGATATAGGCACGTTTTTTGCTGCCGAAAATGTGACATGCATAGCCGGCAGAAATCCACTGTCTTGCATCCAGGCCATTGATCTGTGCTCCCTGGGATGTCATTTCCACCGGTTTGGAAGATACCGGCTCACCGTCCAGATATTTGATATCGCCGATGTAGAGTCTGCCGTCCTTTCCGAGCGCCACATCCACCGGTTCGATCATCGCCTGTCTGGAGTACTCATTGACACCGGTCTGCCTGTGATAAAATACATACCACTTGCCGTTCACTTCCATGATCGATCCATGGTTATTGCCCCACTGATAGGTCATGATCCCGCGGCCATCCGCATCTTTTAGGATCTCACCACCGTTAAAGCTGAAGTCCCCGCCTTCGATAAACGGTCCGAAAGGCGAATCACTGAAACGATAGGAAAGAAAGCCGTTATTGTCGGTATAAACGCCCAGTTCCGGGATCGGTTTTTCATAACGTCTGGAGAAAATATAGACATACTTGCCCAGGACTTTTCTGGGGCTGGATGCCTCGAAAAACGCATCGATCAGAGAAATATGCCCATCATCCACCGGATTCCACGGGCAGGTAGAATGCCCCATAGGATTGGATACCAGCGTGCCTTCCTTGATGGTCGCCATATCCTCTTCCATCTCCGCGATATAGCAGGGAGCCGCACAGCCGCCCCAATATGCATACACACGATTATCATCATCTACTAAGATGCCCGGGTCAAAGCCAAGCTTGGTCTCTACCGGATTTTCAAACGGTCCCCAGGGTGTTTTGGACGAAGCGACCACCACCAGACTGCCTTTCCGTTCTGCTGCATACATATAATAGGTATCGCCCCGCTTCACCACATCCGGCGCGTACAGGATGGAATCATAGTGCGTCTCATAAGCCACACCATGATATGTCCAATTAGTCAGATCATCCACCGGTGCAGACCATACCACATAGTTTCGCCCGCAATACTGTACTTTTTCGATATCGTGGGAGCCGTATACATACACACGTTTCTCGCCGTTATGTTCAAATACCCGTGGCTCGCCATCGGGTACATGCTCCCAAAGCGGCATATACGGATTGGCTCCTTTTATATAACTTTTCATTCATTAATCTCCTTTGGATTACTTATGGATCATATGTCTATAAAGATACCATATATGCACCCTTTTGTCATCCGCTTTTCCCGGGTGCTCAACTCTCCGTCAAAGTTTCCGGATGCTCTACCCGACGGATCTGTTCTGCCCTCTCAATGATCTTTTCCATCCATTCGTCGTCCTGGGCATTCAGCTGATACACATTATATCCGTACTGCCGCCCAAGTGTGCATACGATCGCCTCGTCATCAATGTGCAGGGAGATCCGGTAATGATTTGGCAGTTTCTGCGGCAGTTGCTCTTTACGGTCTCTCTGCACTTCCCGCAGGTGCCGGTTCCCATTGACGATACCGTTAAAATGCACCCCGTAATGTGCAAAAAGATGCCGTATATAGGCTTCCGTCCGAAACGAAGAGGTATATACCCACACCTCATAGCCCATCTCCTGCAGCCGGTTGATCAGTTCCGGCGTGCCCAGACGCAGTCGTTCCCGATAGATCCTGCAGAAAGGCCATGGCAGAGGTGGCTCGGTTTTGTGGGTCTCCGGCAGGACAAAAAGTACCTCGTCCAGATCAAAAGAAACCCGCATCTTTTTATCATTCATGCTTTCTTCCTTTCTCGATCTCTTCCAGCCGGTTGATCACTTCCCTGGACCAGTCTTCTGCCTTTTCCGGGATCTCGTAATGCTCATATTCATCCTGTCCACTGATCGTGCGCAGCAACATATATTTATCGATCGCGATCGTCTCCTTGTAACTGTCACGAAACATCTGCTTGATGTGTTCCTGCGCCTTGCGATTCTCTGCAGTATCTTCCACTTTACGTTTCATACCGGTGATCACACCGTCCACGTGCACATGATACAGCCGGAAAAGATGCTGCAGATAATCATAGGAATAATAGGACGATGTATACAGCCAGATGTCGTATCCGTGCATCGCCAGAAAATGAAAGATCGCGGGGATCCCCAGCGTCAGGCGCTCTTTATAAAAATGTCTCTTGGTGATGGGCAACGGCTTTTCCAGAAGCTTCGGGTCACTGCCGCCAAAGACCACTTCATCCAGATCAAAACTCGCCCGCCGGTCATGTTTGGAATTCTGCAGCACCTTCTCGATATCCGTCTCCTGAGTCAGATTGACGATCTTCACCGCCACCTTTTTGATATCGCAGCGAAAGGCCGCCGCCCATCGATGATGCCCGTTCAAGATCAGATAGCCGTCCGGATGCATCTTCTCCACCATGATCGGTTCATCAAAGGGATCCAGACCGTGAAGCAGGTTTTTACGAATGGATTTCTCATACTCTCCGATAATACGATAACTTGGTCCGATATCCGCATGGCAGAATTCATCCGCCGGATTGGGATGCATACTGGTACACCGCAGTTTCTTCACAAAAATACGCTCCAGCATGCCTGCCTTCAGCGGCACGCAGATCCCCTTATACTTTTTGATCTGCTCTTCCAGATAGGTATCCCATTTTGTCTGCATTCCTGCCATACGTGATTCCCCTTTCACGGTTTTCAGATCAGTTTCATGATATTCTCCGGATCCATATACCAGTCCACATGATCCGGTCTTGTGATCTCTTCGTTTTTGAGTGCTTCCCGAAGCACCGCCAGATACCCGCTTCCTGCCTCCGATAAGCCGGACGGTGTGGGTGCCGCCATCCCCATGTGTTCATAAAACGCTTCCAGGATCACTACAAATACCATTCCCAGCAGTGTGGAGATCAGTTCTTCCTCGATCCAGTAATTCATTTTCATCCGTTCAAAGCGCTTGCAGATCTTTTTCAACCGGAAATAAACTTCCAGATCCAGATGATTCTCCCACAGATCCGCAAAACAGAAATCATAGGTTCCGTCTTCCAGCGTCTCCATATATGCAAAGGCGTCCCCACATACCACCTCTACTTTTTCCGGATGTTCAAACTGCGGGAGCGTATATTTTTCAAAGAGTTCGATCACTTCCGGATCATGCTCGATCACCGTCACTTTGGAAACACTGTCCTTTGTGTGCATCATGTATGCGGAATATCCCATCCCAAGCCCCAGGATAAGTACATTTCCATTCGCCTTTTCTATAGCCTCCTGCGTCGTAAAGATCTGGTACGGTGTGAGCGAAAGCCGTATTTTTTCCCCTTCCATAATGCAGGGATAGCTGTACTTACAATCAAACGCTGCCAGTGACGGGATCGTTACACCATAATCTCCCCGTACGGATGCACCATAACAGAATAGTTCGTATGGCTGAGTAATCTGCTTTGCAAAATGCAAATGTTCAGTACTTTCGTCCTTCCACTTAATCCTTCGAAGAAACGGCTCTTTGGCAAAACTGTCCCGGTGAAAGATCCTGCTGTTTCTGGTGATCTCATCATATAATGCTTCCGGAAACTGTCCGCCCTGTACATTGTGCTTGCGTACCAGTGCCAGCAGCATCGCTGCCATGAGCGCTTCTTCCCGGGTATATTCCACACCATCTCTTTTGGCGTTTTCCAAAAAATGATCCGCCACATTCGAGATCATCTTTTCATCGCTAAATACCACGCCGTTCGTATTGATCGGAAGCAGGATCGCCGTCGCGATAAAACTGTTATACTGTCGTCCCTCCACATAGGCCATAATCTTTTCATTAATGTTCCTGGTATTCTTGATCTTCATATCATAAACTCTCTTTCCCGGCCCGATTCTCTCTGACTTCTTTGGATTCTTTCTTACTTTTTCTTTTTGCTGCTTTTCTCCTTATTTTTTTCTGCACTTTTCTTTGTGCTTTTTTCTTTTTTGCTTTCTGTTTTCAGATCTTTTTTCGCAGCATTTTTCTCCGAATCCTTACCTGCCCGCTTTTCATTTTTGGTTTCTTTTGTTTCTTTCTTTTTTTTCGTTTCTGCCTTTTTATTCTCGATCTTTGCTCTTTTCTTTTTCGCCTTTTTCTCTTCCACCTGCTTATACTGTTTCGGGAAGATGCTGGCAAAAAATGCCTGTCTGGTAAAATCATACATCACACGTTTTGTTACATCACTGGGATTCATCAACCGCTGTTGCAGGCGCATAAATCCTTCCAGCCCCTCTCCAAGCAGTTCTGTAAGCGTAGTTGCACCTCCGGCAGCGATGGCTTCGTAGATCTCCGATAAAAAGATCTTCCTCTCATCGATGGTGGAGCGTTCGATCCAGTTTGAAATAAACTCATTCACCCACAGACTGATCGGATGGTAACCATCCGCCTGCGCGATCTTCCCATGATCTACGCCCCAGGAAATGGGTGCATGCTGAAATGCACCGTGTGCAAAAGATTTGATGATCCTGGTATTCGGAATATGCAGATCGAACAGTTTACCGACCACGGAAAACTCCGGCTGAATATTGATCGTCTTATCCAGCACCTCTGTTTTGGGTTTGCATCCCATGACATCCTCCGCAAGCCCCGGACCGTCCAGATTATAGATGCTCCTGATCCGCTCAAGGAGTGAATTTTCTATATTACAGCCCGCATAAACCGCCAGATTGCCTCCTTTGGAATGTCCACCCATTATCCAGCGCTTATCCGGATCCGCAGACACGGCACGCGTCACATACTCTTTTGCCATTTCCTGCGATTCCGTGATGCAAAAACTGGTGATAAAATCTTCATACCATCCCACCAACGAATCATCCGTCCCGCGAAAAGCGATAAACGCAAGTCCGTCATCATCGAGGAATGTCTCCACCGCATACTGCATGGGCGGGTCCGTTTTTTTGATATCCACATAGTCCCGCATACGCAGATTACCGAAACGTTTTGACTGTACCACCGCCTGTAACAGATCGGTATACTTTTTATCATGAATGGCGATCTCTACTTTCACCTGATCCGCATCCAGGATCTTTTGCGCATCCCGCACATATACTTCCTTTGTCTGCTCATCAAAAAGCCCGGAAAAATCATAATATGCCAGATTGCAGAGGATCAGGGCATCCACATCCAAAAAACCTGTCTCTGCAAAAGTAAAGTCCTGCATCCACAGAACATAATCCTGTAAACTGTCCATTCGTTTTCATTCCTCCCCGGAAGCATGTCCGCCGATCTGTTTGTTGCGCTTCATGGTCATAGCGCCTTTTTTAAGATTCATTCCCTTTAGCACGGCATTCTTCCCGTATTTTTCCTGCATCGCCAATGTTGCCATCTGCAGGCTCCGTTCTTTCCGCTCCGCTTCTTCCTCTTCCCGGCGTTTCTTTTCCAAAGCATCATAATCGGTAAACAGATCCATCTGGAAAGGTGCTTCCTCCGGGATCTCATTTTCCGGGATCAGACCGCATGCCACGACATAAACTTTTCGCACCAGCAATGCTTGATCCACGATACTCTCATACAACTCCATCATTGCCTCCGTGATCCGGTGCGTGGACGATGTATAACGATCCAGATTTCCTGTACCATGGGCCGGATACGGCTGCAGTCGTCCATACCGGTCCACATTGACGCGTCCGTGATACCGCTCACCGGTACCATAGATCTTGAAGGTCGAGTGTTCCGGATCCGGTCCTTTCTGATCATAGACCAGACTGGTCACATCATAGATCACGGTCAGTTCAATCTTTTTGGTCACCAGCCCTTTCCGTACCAGATCCAGGACCAGCAGTTCCGTCATCTCTCTTACGATCAATGCTCCGTCTTCTGCGGTATACGGTTCAGTCAGCACCTGTCCCGATGAAAGACTGTTGGCGGACGGTTTATATGACTTGATCGTAGCTATGTCTGTCGGCTCCCACCCCCAGGCATGGTCGATCAACAATTCCGCATTGATCCCAAATTCGGAATACAACACACTTTCATCCACAACACTCTGTCTCGCCACATCCCCCATAGTAAAGATTCCGAGATGTTTCAGTCTTCTTGCGATGCCGCCACCCAGCCGCCAGAAATCCGTCAGCGGCTGATGACACCAGAGCTGTTCCCGATAGCTTTGCTCGTTCAGTTCCGCAATGCGCACCCCGTCTTTATCCGCCGGCACATGCTTTGCCACCACATCCATGGCCACTTTGGCCAGATACATATTGGTGCCGATGCCTGCCGTGGCCGTGATCTCCGTTTCACATAAAACATCACGGATCATCTTCATCGCCAGCTCGTGTGCCGTCAGTCCATAGGTATCCAGATACCCGGTGACATCGATAAAACACTCATCGATCGAATACACATGTATATCTTCTTCACTCACATAACGCAGATAGATCGAAAAAATCCTTGTACTGATCTCCTCATACTTCTTCATCCGCGGTGGTGCAATGATATAGGCCAGTTCCAATGAAGGATCCGCCTTTAATGCCTCTGCATCCTCCGAAGATGCCCGGAAACATTCCCTGCCGGTCTGAGGATCTTTGACCAACAGTCCCAGCGAGCGTGCCCTTGCCATACGCTGCGCATTAACTTCTTTCACTTTCTGTACCACTTCAAACAGTCTTGCGCGTCCCGGGATGCCATACTCTTTCAAAGACGGAGATACTGCCAGACAGATCGTTTTTTCGGTTCTCGTCGGATCCGCCACCACCAGATTGGTCGTGAGTGGATTTTTCTTCCGATCCGCCAGTTCACAACTGGCGTAGAAGCTTTTCAGATCGATCGCGATATAAGTCTTTTCCACCTCGTCTTCCCCTTGCATTCTCCGTCTTTTCCTGCTCTTTATACCCTGTGCAGTTCTACATGAAAGATCGTCTCCCCGTTTTCGGAATGTGCCCGGATATCCCCGTTATGATTTCTGGCAATCCTTCTGGCTATGGCCAATCCCAGGCCATAGCGGTTCTCCGACCGGCTTCTGGACTTGTCTGCACGGTAAAAACGTTCAAAGATCTTTTCTTCATCCTCCGCCGGGATCGGATCACCGCAATTGATCACATCGATCTGAATAAGTCCCTTTTTGCGGTTATATTCAGCTTCATCCGTACCGTATTGTCCTTATGGCTGTGCCGTACCGCATTATCCAGGAGCGTGGCTGCCATCTGTTCCATTTCATCCTTATTGCATTTCAGGAGCATCTCTTCTTCAATATCCGTGTCGATCAACACTCCCTGTTCAAAAGCTACCCCTTCATAAGCCAGACAGGTTTTCTCCAGGATACGCGACAGATCTTCTTCTTTATATGATGCAATATCCTCACCATTCTCCAACTTCGACAGATTCAAAAGTCCGGCGATCAGGCGGCTCATCCGGTCGGCCTCATAGCGTATGTTTTCCAGATATTTCTGCTGTGTTTCCGGTGCCTGCATCTCATCCGCCGATGCCATGATCACAGCTAACGGCGTCTTCAATTCATGTGACGCATCTGCGATAAATTCCTTCTGTCTTGCAAACGCCTCCTCCGCCGGTTTCGTGATCCAACGGGTGATCAACCGCGCCAGAAGTACAATGACTCCTTCTGCAACGATCAGGAGCAATAAAGATTCCAGCATAAGTTCCCGCAGTTTTTTTGACGACTCTGCATTATTCAGGATCACAATGGATCGATCGTAATGATACTGATAAGAATATCCGCCGAAATACAGATTTTCTGCATACAATGCATCTTTACTCTCTTTTGTCAGGATTTCCTCCGCTGCCTTCCGGATATCAAAATCTTCCGATGCATTTCCCAGACTGTAGATATTGCTTACTGCACCGTCCTGCACTTCCACCACATACAGTTCGTGGTCCAGGATCATCAGATTTCCCATATCCTGCGGCTCCTCCGGTATCCCTTCCGGCGGTATCGGTCCGTCCGGTACAAAATCCTTTTCCGGATTCCCCGTTTTTGGTGGCTCCCCCGGAACATCCATTCCGCGCCCAAACCCATTTCGCGGGCCCATACGGTTATCCAGCATATTCAGGCTTCTGCGGATATCCTCCTGCTCCCGGGTATAACTACGCACATTTAAGAGCACCAGTACTACCACCAGGATAATGCTGAGTATGAAAATGATCGTCAGATTTGTTTTTCTTCGTAATTCCTTCATAATTCTTCATACTCCAGGCGATATCCCATATTACGGATGCTCTTGATGGAAACCGCCGATCCGATCACCTTCAGTTTTTTACGCAGAAAGGACATATACGCTTCCAGATTGTTGGATACCGAATCCGATTCCATCCCCCACACGCGGTCATAGATCAGCTCCTTCGACAGGATCTGGCCTGCATTACTCATCAAATCTTCGATCAGCTGAAACTCTTTGTGATTGATCCCTACATCTTCCTGATTCTTCGTACAGCGCAGTTTGGAGGCTTTATAATCCAGGACAATATCTCCGTATTCCAACACATTATCTACGGCTTTTCCCAGATTCAGCTGTGCATTCACACGGGCTGCCAATTCATCAATATGAAATGGTTTCGGCACATAATCATTCGCCCCGTTTCCAAACCCCAGCAGGCGGTCTTCCAGCTCTGCCTTGGCCGTCAGCATGATGATTTTGACTTCCCGGTTTTCCCTGCGCACCTCTTTTAAGATCTCAATACCGTTTTTCTTCGGCAGCATAATATCCAGTATGATCAGATCATACATCCCGGATAATGCATTATCCAGACCCTCTTCTCCGTCATGCGAAATATCCACCGTATAATGATCTCTCTGCAGACGGTCCGCCACCAGTTTCGCCAGCGATACTTCATCTTCCACGATCAGTATTCTCATAGTATCTCCTATCTTTTCCAAAGCGCATCGTCCGGTTCCAAATACTCCAATCCGTCAAGCGCGCCTGTTCAATCCACTTCCTGTATGTCTGCCAGCTTGTTAAAATCAATGGTCAGGTTCACATGTCCGATCTCCGTAGTCCGCATCAAAACGACCTGCTGATCGGTCGCATCGATCCGCTTGATCTGTTCCCGTGCGGTAATATAGGTCCCACCGGATTTCTTTTCATCCGGGACAAAATAAGTGAGCAAAACTTCCGGATGACTTCCTCTCTGAATCCTCTCATCGATCCACGCCAGTTTGCGCCCGATCTCATCCTTATCCCAATCCTCCAGCACAGTCATCTCATCCGTTCTACGCGCCTCTTCTATGACCATATCATCATATCCGGACAAAGCCGCAAACGGCGAAAACTGCGCCGCACGGTCATACAAACTCATATGCTTGCGCGTCGCAGACTGATGATGCGGCAGATCGATGATATCCGCATATTCGATTCTTGCGTTTTTTATTGCCAACGGAAAACTCCCCTGCTCCCAGAAATAGCATACCTCCGGCAAGCAAAAGCCAAGGTATGCTATTTACGTTTCCTTGCTTTTTTAGTTTGTCACTTATTCCTCCGGATTCCCCAGCAGAGAATCGTCGAAGATATAATTGTAATCCAGAGAATCAGGATCTTCCTCGTCTACGCAGCATACATAGGAAATGCTTTCCTTTGCCGCAAAGAAATCCCCAACGCCATCTCCTCTCTTATGCGTGATGATCACTACACCATTCTCCTGAAAAGCCTTCACATCCATCTGATAATCCGTATAACGGAACAGAAAGATCTCCTCATGCTTCGTCTGAACCATAATAAATGTCGGTGTCATAGTATTTTCCTCCATGATTTAAATTTTTTAATGAAAACATCCCTGTTTCTCATACATAATTACTTTATACATATAATATTTTACCAAAAATAAGCGCAAAAAACAAGAAATACCGTCATTTTGACGGTATTTCTTTTCATTCTCATTACAATTGTTATGATAGTTACTTCTTACCACACCGTAATACGGTTCTCAGGTGCCAGATACATGTTGTCACCTTCCTGAATATCATAGGTTTCCAGGAATTCATCAAACTGCTGCAGCGTTACATTGGTACGCAGGAATGCCAGCGGATGGGAATCCTGTGTGCAGTAATAGAATTCCATCTCTCTGGTATCCAGCTCACGCCATACTTTCGCATATGAAGTAAAGAACTTGTCATAGTCAAATCCCTCCATACCCTCTGCGATCTTCAGGATTGCCTTCATACCGGTAATATCCGCGATGGCTTCTGTCTGGATATTCTGGCCCGGTACATTCTGTCCTTCCCATACCGTGATTCCGTCATAGTATGCTGCCAGCTTGTCCGCCCGCTCCATAAATGCGTCATAGTCCTCATCCGTCCACCAGTCGGAATAGTTACCATACTTGTCAAACTGCGCACCGTTGGTATCAAAAGCATGGCTGATCTCGTGACCGATCACAACACCGATGGACCCCATCAGCTCTTCATCGCTAATACCGTCATAGTAAAACGGCTCTTCCAGAAGTCCCAGGATCATGTTTATGGAATTGTCCTGCGGGTTATAGTATGCATTTGCTTCCAGGATATCAAAGTCCCAGATCTCATGGTCTACTTTGCCGTTTGTGTTTGCGATGTCCTGATCCCAGTAAAACTGCGTAATCGCTTTCTGACATTCATACAGAGACAGCCCGTTCAGGTCAAGCTTACTGTAATCCGTCCACTTGTCCGGATATACGGCATTGATCGTGATGGCATCCAGCTTTTCGATTGCCAGATCTCTGGTCTCATCCGAAAGCCATTCCTCTTCTGCAAGCATATCGCGGTATACAGCGATAACCTCTTCACAGATCTTGGTGATACGTTCCTTTTTCTCTGTAGCATCGTAACGCTCCAGGTAAGCCCGGTCCATAGGCGTCATCAGAGAACCGCGCACTCTGGATGCTGCCACCTTAGCGTAATCCTCGCGGCCGGTAGAACCATCCACAATACTTCCTGCATCAATATAAGCATCATACGCCTCATTATCCAGCAGGGACGCCATATCCGTCACATAACCGATCAGCATACTGTTTTTGATGGTTTCCAGATTTTCTTCGGTATACAGTTCATTGATCCGCTCGATCACCGCAGGCTCATAAACGATATAACTATTGGCATTCCCATATCCGCAGGCTTCAATGTAACGGGTTAAAGGATAAGTCGTTTCCAGTTCCTTCAATTCTTCCGGCGAGTACACATTGTTGATCTTGTCGATAATGTCCGGGCTCATAGCGTCTGCACTGGTCAGAGACACTTCCGCGATCTTGGTCTCAAACGCGATCACATCCTCAAACATAGCCGTAGCTTCGTCCTCAGTGTAACCAAGTCTTGTCAGCATTGCCTTAGTCAGAGCAAGGTTTGCTTCATAGGTACGATCCCCCATTTCGGTACGCTCGCTGTACTCTGCCGGATCGCCTAACAGCAGGCTGTCATTATTGATATAAGTGATATAACTCTCAGAGTCCTCAAAGGAGAGTGTATTCCCCGGAGATGTTAATACCGGCACAAAATAGCTGGCATCCATATCACAGATAAAGTCTGACAGTTCCTCCATAGTGCTGATCGCTTTGATTGCTTCTACGGTACCCTCGATCGGAGTGACTCCCGCAGCATCACGTGCCTCCCAATCCATAAGCGCTTTATAATATGCCTGGATCAATTCCGCATCGTGTCCTGTCAGACTCTCATCCTCCAAAAGCTCCAGTGCTTTTTCTTCCGTAGCATCCGATGCCTGGGAAAACGCCCCAATATAAGTTCTGCCTTCTTCGATCTGCGCATTCTTCAGCCAGTCATAGTTCACATACAGATGAAAATCATCCTTTGCGGATAATTCCATTCCTTCCGTGATGTTCTCCTTCAGATTCGAGTCGATCCACGGCTTGCCACCGGTCGTTACCAGAGCGCCTTCCTCTACCACTTCCGCCGGTGCTTCTTCCGTCGGTTCGGACGTTGCTTCTGCCGGTTGTTCTGCCGGTTGTTCTGCCGGAGCTTCGGTCGGCTCCGTCTGCGGCGCGTTCTCCACCGCGCCTTTGCATCCACTCATGGACAGTACAAGCGATGATGCAAGCAGTAAGGTTACCACTTTTCGTTTCATAGTTTACTTCTCCCTCTTTTATTTTTTTCTCGCAAAACAGCAATATATTATCATAAATAATCTATAAAAACAAGAAATACCATCACAATCGACGGTATTTCTTAATAGAATCCTTTATTCATCGCTCTCTTTAGAAATATGTCTATTACCTATCCTCTTCTTCGATATATCGAACCTCTAACATAGTATTTTCAACTGTCGGAAATACTACTTCCGCCTCGTCTGCCCGAACCACTCCAAAAGGAGCCAGATCTATCCCATAATACGGCTCCTTAATTTCGCAACAAAGCACTGTTATGGTTCCGTATAACTTGCTTTTCAAATAACTATTATCCCGCTTTTTACTCCAGGATACATATATATCATTATAAACCGGTTCTACTCTGCACTCTATATCATCCTGACAATCTCCGTGCCCAAGATATCGGAATAATTTTCCCCGATATAATACTTTTCCGGCAAACTCACGGAGTTCTTCTATCTCACTCTTTTGACAAGCCAGAACAAACGAATATAATTCAATAAAGAACATCTGATACATTTTGCTGATTTTAGGATTTTTCTTTTCTCCGACATAGGTTGTTCCTGTCCATTCATCAAGCGTTTTGCAAATATTATCCATAAGTGTATTCAGGATATCTGCCGAAATGTCAGGTGTATCCAATTTTTTCGTAACACTGTGAATCTGATCCTTAACACAATTGATCATTTTGGAATACTCCTCTATATCACTCGCCCATCCCGAATACTCTACCGCTCTCATGTATTTCTCTCCGTCTATGTATTCTACAAAACATATCTTTACTCAGACACAAGCATGTGCTGAAGTAATCCCTGCTTCAATTCTTTCAACACATCACACTTACGCTGATGAAGGGTGATAAGGTTGTCGATGTCTTTGAAAACAGCGCTTATTTTTCGTTGTTCTTGGATTGATGGAAGAAATAAAGGGGCACTAAAATATCCATCTGTCGTCATTCCAGTAAGTGCCGTTTGTGTTGCAACACTCATTAAATATTTTCTAACTACAGGATGATAATTTAACTCTAAGGTGGCAAAGTGAGAATCAACTTTTGTTTTATCAAGTTTGACTCTACGGGTATGCCATGCAAATGCACTACCGGCGCCATTTTTGCCGACACAAACGGTTCTTGCTATGCCTTCCAAAACTAGCGAAGATTCACCGTAAATCAGATCGCCTTCTTCAAGTAAAAACTTATCATCATCAACTGGACCAAGCCTATATATTTCGCCATCAAAAATGTCACTATCATATATGTTTCCAACACCTATAACATTAGTTCCTTCACCATAATTATCTTTGCTTATATATATTCCTGCATTATGATCCTTTACCAGTTCTCCAACCTTACACTGTTCCCAATCGTCAGGAAATCCCGGGAAACGAAGTTTCGGCACAACCTCCCCATTTTGAGGGAACATTTTTTGAAGCATACATTTTTTATATTTCTTGATTGCTTCGCACTTACGCTGATGAAGGGTGATAAGGTTGTCGAGGTTCTTTATTGTTGCACCAATTCTCTTTTGTTCATCATAAGTAGGAACAGGAATATCTATATTAAGAAATTCCCCATTACGAATATGAACCTGCGTAGAACCATTTTTTTCAGTTGCAATTATTTTTCTATAATCAGGGCTGTTAGAATATGCAATTAAAAAATCTTCATCAGAATCCTTTTTTAACACTATGCTATATACACCTTGGGGCATAAGAAAGTCCTCTGAATCGCCGTATATACGCACAATTCTACCCATATTAGGCGCTGTCGGAACTAAATCTCTCAATGATGTTACTAACTCACCTGTCGAAGTCTTACTTGATATATTCTTCTTAAAGAAGACTTCAGATACACATTTGCAACCAGACATATCAGCAACGCCAGTATCGTTAACTGCCCCTTTTGGAATAGTTCTGTATCCTTCTTCGACATAATCATCAGGGGCAATCGAAGCTCCTCCTGTCAGTTTATCTATTATGTCGCCCAACTTACGCTGTTCCCAAGCATCAGTAAATTCCGGAAAACGTAGAGCTGGTATGTTTTTCTTATTCTTCATAACTCTACCACTCTCCCCTTTCCTGCAAATAACTGTAACATCTGGAATATTCCTTTATAAAAGAAACATTTTTATTCATTTCCAAATCTTCAACATTATGGATATCAACTTTTTTCAACAATTTGATCAGATCATTTTTGTCTGTCTTCCGCGGCAGGAGACCGCATCCCTCAATCGCTCTTGTTTTCAATAGTATTAAAGATGGTATATCCGCAATGTACAACCGGATATTAGAATAATTCTTATCTTCCATCCAGGTAAGCTGATCTATCACTTCATATACTTCCGGCAGATCAATCGGATCCGTATTCAGCCAATCCGGTAATAGATTCAAATCCTTCCCCACCGATTCAATCATCAAAATCTCTGTATCATCAAATCTTGCAGCAATGTTGTCAATATCTTCGCTGAACCCCTGCACTCCGTCGGCATCTCGCAACCCGGCACGCATCATCGCATACCCGCCAATCGCTTTGATCGTCATGACTTTATCCGCTTCGATCAGTTTATCATTCAGCAGCCTTAATGCTTTATCAAATTCTTTTACCGTCACCTTCAAATTTGGCATAATATACTCCTCAAAATACGACATTCATCTCTTTATAGATATCCTCATCTTCCGCAGTATCACCGTCGATGATCAGTTTTTCTTCCAACGGCTTGGTATTCTTCAACTCGATCAGATTATCCAGATCCATCAGGAAATCCAAATGGTAATAATTTATGATACAGTACATTAATACTCTGGTTTCCTTACTGGTTTTGCTAAGATCGATCTTGCGAATCTCATCCATACGCTTGTTGTAATAATACAACATTCGATGAAGATATCTGTGAAGGCTGTAGTAATCATCACTTTTCCAGCCGAACTGATCCAAATAATACGGCTCTGTCATATTCTTATCCTCTCTATGTCTTTCAGCAAATTCTTCTATGTATCAAAACGGGAACTTCAGTCCCAACTCTTGAAAGGATTTCTTTAATTCTTTCGCCGCCTGAGCGATATCTGCATCGATCTGCTCAATTTCTGTAGTCACCGCATCAATATCGATCTCTTCTTCCGCTTCCGAGGTATCCACATAGCGCGGTATGTTCAGATTAAAGCCATTCTCCTCGATCTCCTTCATAGATGCCACATGCGCAAACTTATCAATATCTTTTCGGTCCTTATAGGCATCCACGATCCTCTGTATGTGCGCTTCCGACAGCTCATTCTGATTCTTGCCCTTCACAAAATCCTTGCTGGCGTCAATAAACAGAATATTCCCGCTGTTACCGTTCCGTTTGCTCTTTAGCACCAGTATACATACTGGTATGCTCGTGCCATGGAAAAGATTGGCTGGCAGACCGATCACGGCATCCAGACGGTTGATCGTATTGATCAGATATTTACGGATATCTTCTTCCGCGCCTCCCCGGAACAATACGCCGTGAGGTAGCAGGATTGCGATACGCCCGTCATTTTCGTCCATGTGATAGATCATGTGCTGCAGAAAAGCAAAATCCGCATGGGATTTCGGCGCAAGTTTATCTACACCGGAATACCTGGGATCATCCAGCATCTGCGGATTGGCATCCCACTTAAGACTATACGGCGGATTTGCCACCTGCACTGTCAGTTTCAGATTCTCCCCGTACAGATCATTCTTCAGAGTATCCCCTTTATAGATATCGAAATTCTGATAATCGATCCCATGCATCAGCATATTCATACGACACAGGTTGTAGGTGGTCGGATTATTCTCCTGTCCGTAAAAATGTCCTACCCTTCCCGTTGTCAGATGCTTGCGGATATCCAAAAGCATGGAACCGGAACCGCATGTACAATCGCCAACAGCTTTTGCCTCATCCAGTCCAAGACTGGCTAAAGTAGCGCAGAGTGTCGAAGGCCCCACCGGAGTAAAGAATTCTCCACCCTTTTTCCCGGCTCCCGACTGGAACAGACCGATCAGGATCATATACGCCGTGCCCAACACATCAAACTCCTGATCCTGCAGATCCATATCGATCTCACCAATCTTGGCGATCACCTTGCTGATCTTATCCGAGCGTTCCGATACCGTATCTCCCAATCTGGTATCCTGCAGTCGCATATCATCAAACAGCCCGGAAAAAGCTGCTTCTGATCTGTGTCCCAGAGTAGATCCTGTCAGTTCACTTACCGCACGCTCATAATCTTCGATAGAAAACTTATCCGCATCATTCTCCGGTTTTACGATCCTGCGGTTCAATTCCCGAAACAGATTCTCCGGTCGTATGATATACCCCAGATGATCCAGACTCCACTTCTCTACGATAGGTTTATAATCTTTATTTGCAAACGCTTCTTCATAGGACAGATGATCGTTTTTTAAGATCTCCTGCATATACATTTCCGTGCGTTCTGAAAGGTAACGATAAAAGATCGTTCCCAAAATATAATTTCGAAATTCATTGGCATCCATACCGCCACGCAGGTCATTTGCGATAGACCAGAGCTGGGAAGAAAGTTCCGCAGCTTGCGCCTGTGCTTTATCTGTATTGATCGCCATTTAATTGTCCTCCGCTTTGTACTTAATATGTGTTTCCTTCACAAACTGCATGATCTTTTCTGTCAGCATGGTTATTTTCAGGATCCCAAGGCCATATTTTTCCAGCCTTTTCCGAATCTCTTCTTCTGTAACCGTTCCCCGGAACATATAACTTGCCACGATCTCGCTCAACAGCTCCGGCTCGATACCATTATGAAAAGCAAATGCTTCCTCCTCGGCCCGCTGCCGCTCTTTGACAAATTCCTCAAATGCCGCCTGAATATCCGCATCCTCTGCCAGATCATAGAATCGTGTCCGGACAAACTCCGTCATCACATCTTTCTTGGCTCGCAAAGATTCGTTGTCGGATCGTTCGATCTCCCGTAATATCAGATCCAGATCGGCTTCCCTCTCCTGCTCTGTCTTTCCATTCTTACCTGCAGCCTTTAACAGATTCAGTATATAAACTACATTGATACGATCCGTCCGTACCAGTTCCACATCAAAGTCCACATCTACCGGTACCGGCACCTTAGGATTGGATTCCTTAGTTTGATCTTTATAAAACAGATACCAACTCTTATAGCCCTCATACTCTTCTTCATCCATCGCAACCGCCAGATCCGCCCATTCAAATTTGCTGAAGGTCTTCAGCGTTGCCAATGTCCCCACCATTGTACGGAAAGCAATGACGAACATGCGGATCTCATCTTCGTTTTGCAAGTTCCCGGCCTCTTCCACCGTTGGAACCACCTTACGCAATACCGGATTCTGGCTGATCCATTTCTGCACATAATATTCATAGTTTTCCAGCAGATATTCATTTGGATCCCCGTCACCGGAAAAGAGTCGCAGCGCATCATCCTGCCATTTTTTGATATTCCGGAAGGTTACGATCTGCCCAAACTGCTTTGTCACCTTATCCACACGGTTGGTACGACTATAGGCCTGCACCAGCGTATGCCAGATCAGATTCTTATCCAGGTACAGAGTATTGAGTGGCTTGGCATCAAATCCGGTCAGCATCATATTTACCACCAGCAGAATATCCACCTGTGGCAGATTCTTCTGTTTCAGACGCTTGGCAATGTCTTTTCGATAAGCATCAAATCCATCAATGGCATAACTCGTCCCAAACATCGCATTGTAATCTGCAATACACCGGGAAAGAATTTCTGCGGAATGCTCATCTCCGCGCTCATCCATGTCTTCATTTGCCCCAAAGCTAAAGATTGCCGCAATCTTATACCTGCTCCCCTCCGGTCGTTTCGCGTTCAGTTCTTTGAGCGTTTCATAATACAATCCAAGTGTTTTGATACAGTCTACCGCAAACAAAGAGGTATAGATATCTTTTCCCTGGGGATGTACATGCTGCTCATGATGCTCCAGGATATGCTCCGCTACCACCCTTACGCGTTCCTTATCGTGATAGAGATTCTCTATATCGATATTATGTCGTTTGCAGTATTCCGGATCATCCAGCTGCTCGGGATCAATACCTTTTGCCGCGATCTTATGCGCAAAGATCGTCCGCTGATATTCCACAGAGAAGCGCAGAACATTACCGTCAGCGATCGCATCTTTGATCATATAACGATGCAGACAGGCATCCCTCTTTTCCCCATTCGTCAACACCCCGGCATGAAAGATATCCGCAGTTGTCCTGCCATCCGCGCCTTTATTGGCTTCAAAAATCGGCGTTCCGGTAAATCCGATATAATTTGCCCGCTTAAAGTGCCGATCAAGATCACTGTGCATCTTACCAAACTGGCTGCGATGGCATTCATCAATGATAAAGACCACCCGTTTATCACGGTATTCATCCATCAGTGCTTCGTATCTCTTTGATTTTACGGCATTTGCCATCTTCTGGATCGTCGTCACCAACAGTTTCCGGTCGGTCTCTTTCAGTTGCTTCACCAGTACCGCAGTACTGTCCGAATTATCCACGCAGTCCTGCTCAAAACTGTTATATTCATCCACGGTCTGATCGTCCAGATCCTTACGGTCAATCAGAAAGATTACTTTATCAATTAGCGGTTCCTCTCGCAACAGCTGTGCCAATTTAAAGGATGTCAATGTCTTACCGGATCCGGTACAGGCAAAGATATAACCGTTTTGATTTGCTTCCACCACGCGTCTTCTTGCTGCCTTGACGGCATAGATCTGATACGGGCGCATCACCATCAGCACCGGCTCGGTACTCTTGATCACCATGAACTTATCCATCATCTCGGTGATCTGCGCTTTTCCGAAAAACTCCGTCGTAAACTCCTCAAGAGTATTGATCCGTTTATTGTTTTCATCCGTCCAGAAAAATACCAGTGATTTCAGGATCGGGTTATACAGACCGTTTTCCATCTCGTTTTCATTACAGAAATACTTGGTCTGCACAGAATTAGATACAACAAAAAGCTGCAGATAACGAAATAGCCCTTTGAACGAAAACTTTCGATAACGGTTGATCTGATTGATGGCCTCATTGATCTCCACGCCCGGCCGCTTCAGTTCAATCTGCACCAATGGCAAGCCGTTGATCAGTACAGTCACATCATAACGGTTCTTATAGCTGACATCATCCTTATGCTCTTTATCCATCGTAACCTGATGGGTTACCTGATAGATGTTCCGATCGGTATCAAACGAAAAGAAGTCCAGATAAACGGTCTTACCGTTATCCAGACTCAGTACATATTTATCTCGCAGCGCCTTTGCCGATTCATATACCGAACGATTATCCAGGTGGATCATCACACGGTTAAACTCTGCTTCGGACAAGTTTTTTACGCCAGCAGCATTCAGTTTCTCGCAATTGAATGCTTCCAGCTGTGTTTTAAAGTTGATCAACACATCCGAATAGTTTTTCAATTCCACATATTCATAGCCGATGGTCTCCAACCGGTCTATGAATTTGTTCTCCACATCATATTCCGAGATATGTCCCATATCTGTAGTATACCCCCATATTCATCACCACTTAACATACAAAAAATCTTACCATAAATCCCCCTAAAATACAATAAATACCGTCATTTTGACGGTATTTACCAAAATATATGTTCTTTATTTTTTATTTATAATAATTTGTATTTTTTTGTTAATCTCCGGGTTCAGATAATCCTCATCCCATTCCGAATACCGCCAGTTTTACTATCATTTTCCTCTCTATATCAGTGTTATACTTTAGGAAAAAGCCCCTTTATCTGTTCACCGGAACAAAGTGAAGGTCGTATTCCTTTCCCGTCAGAGTCTTCGCTGCCTGAAGAGTATAATCAAACGAACCATCTTCATTAAATTCCATATCTTTGCGTCCAACAATATACATCTTATCCCCATCCTCTTTCCAGTTCAATCTCATCCGCATATTGTTATCGTTCATCATTTTTCTGAGAGCCGGATCCGCCATCTCCAAAACAGTCACTCTCATATTATCCAGTCCTTCCTCCAGACTTTTAAATCCCATATGCAACATCTGCTTTTCCAATGCTTCCCTACTAATACCATCTTTTTCGTATTTGGCGATCATTATCTCATTAAATTTATCGCTCAAATTATCCTCCAAAGTCTTGATAAAAGCATCATAATCATAGTAGATGACCACGCTGCCGTCATCCTGCAGATCCATCAACACATCAACTGTATAATCCGTTCCCGTAAAGTATACCGCTGTATCTTCTCCAATCTTATTCAATACATCCTCGATTTCTTCACCCGTCACCTCATAACTGGCTACATAACGTGCCACCACGCTCTCGTCCCACTGTTCGATCATAGGAACTACCTCAGCTTCTACTTCCTCAGGATCTTCTCCGCGCACCTCAAAAACAAATTCAAGCGTCCCTTTTTCGTTCACGATGGTGAGCTTATCTCCCGACACAGTTGCGATCATTCCTTGTGTAGTGTCATCATAAGTAATGATATACTGTCCATTCTCCTCTCTCACTGTTCCGCTATGGTCTTTCATACCATTATGAAATATAACATGTGTACCATCCGAAAAAGAAAAACGAGGTGCCACCGTCTCAAGGTCATTTTTCGGCAAAGAAGATGCTTTTGTTGTTTCTCCCTTGACTGTAAACTGCACCAGTTTCCAGTCCTGCATCAGTTCTTCGATTGCTTGCGATTCCGTTGTCTGTGCTACGGTCATGCCTGCGTCTGCAGAACCATTTTCTCCATCTTTCCCGCACGCTACGGTTCCGAAACACAAGGCACATCCCATTCCGAATACTGCCACCCTTACCATCAAATTCCTCATAACATTTTCCCCTTAATTTATATAAAATTTATAGTATCATACATTATATTATAAATTATAATTCACCGCAACAAAGTTCTTTTTACAAGATCGCTACTTATAGTAGCAATCTGAGCGCTATTATTTAAATGATTTTTAAGCAAAAAACTGCCGAATCACTTCGACAGTTTTTGTATTCTTCATCGTGGGAAGACAGGAAGAATGATTTACTCTGTAAATAATGCTGTGGAATAATAACGGTCACCGCTGTCCGGAAGGAGCGCAACGATAGTCTTGCCCTTGTTCTCCGGCTTCTTCGCCAGCTCAATAGCACCGTAGAGTGCCGCACCGGAAGAAATACCTACGGAGATACCCTCTTTCTTTGCCAGCAGCTTGGCAGTCTCAAATGCCTTATCGTTCGGTGCTTTGAAGATCTCATCGTATACTTGGGTGTTCAGCACATCCGGAACAAAGCCTGCACCGATACCTTGGATCTTGTGGCTGCCTGCTTTGCCTTCGGAAAGTACCGGAGAGTCTGCCGGTTCCAGTGCGACTACCTTCACATTCGGATTCTGCTCCTTTAAGTATTCGCCGGTTCCGGTCACGGTACCGCCGGTACCTACACCTGCGATAAAGATATCTACCTTACCGTCTGTATCGTTCCAGATCTCCGGTCCGGTGGTCGCACGATGCACGGCCGGGTTTGCCGGGTTTACGAACTGTCCGGGGATGAAGCTGTTCGGGATCTCCTTGGAAAGTTCCTCTGCTTTTGCGATCGCACCCTTCATTCCCTTAGGTCCCTCTGTCAGCACCAGTTCTGCACCGTATGCCTTCAGGATATTTCTGCGCTCTACGCTCAT
>JAFXQR010000119.1 GCA_017526985.1 Lachnospiraceae bacterium | reverse complement strand
GGATCATCGATCGTCCTGCCGACAAGTTCTTTCACTTTCGCAAGATAAAAATCATAATAATCCTTTTTCGCCTTTCCCTCGGCAAAACGCGTCCTGCAATCTACCAGCCGCTTCACCTCTCCAGCAATGTTGGATAACTGTTCAAACAAAGTCAACTCATTCCAATCCATCGTTTCCATCCTTACAAGATCCATTCTCTTACGATTTCCGTAAGATCTTCAATTGTAGCCTGATCTGTCAATTCACGTCCGGCGCCGATCCCCAGTTCCCGATTTCGCTCTATATTCGGATGCGATTCCCAGATGATCCGGATTTCATCTTCATCTGTCAAAATATCGCCACCGAAGATATCTTTATATTCGGAACCATCATCATATAATTCGTGCTCCATCTCGATATGCATTTCCCGATCCAGTGCTATTACCCGTCGCTTTCGATCCAAGCAGAACTTAATACGGTCCGGAAACCAGTGATTCAGATCCGTTACCATCGTGTCAAATGGTATTTTTTCTTTTAAAACCATATTTATTATTCCTCCGAAATCGCCTGTGCCTTAGCGCTTTATACTTTATCCTATCACACAACTACCAAAACAGCAAATTACCAATATTATTTATAGAGCAAAACAAGACTGATTCATTTTTATCTTTAAGCCCCTCTTTTATACAGTTAAGGATAAAGTCGCGATCTGTTTTTATCTTTAACGCGATCAAAATACCACTTAAAGATAAAAACGGCCACATACGATCCTTAAATTCAAGTAAAAAAATTTCAGATCGTCCCGTTCACGATACGTATCATCTCCGCGATACGCCGGTCGTAGGTATGCTCTGCCTTCGTCCGCTTATACCCGAGTATTGCGATCTCCGCCCGTTTCTCATCGTGCTCGAGATAATACCCGGCCTTATCCAAAAGCTCCTCTTTCGAACCGAAGTATTCTGCTTCCACGCCCGGCTCGTAAAGTTCCGGCAGTTCCTCCTGCCAGTTGGTCAGCAGAAATCCGCCGCACCCACACACGTCAAATAGCCGCAACGACAATCCCGTCGCGATGGGCCGCATGGTGATATTCAGATTGATCCGGCTCTTGTGAAATACCAGCGGCATTTCCGTGAGTGTATTAACCCCTTTATGCGCACGAACCTTCGGCACGACCGATGTGTCACTATAGGTATACAGATCCACCTCATAATACTCCGCAAGCGCATTCAGCAGCCGTATCCGCTCCGTCTCCGCCAGTTCCGATCCGATATAAGAATGCGCGATCAGATATCTCTGCGCCGCCGTATCCCCTTCACACAAAGGATGATGAAGCTCCGGCACCAGCGGATCCAGTTCCTGCATCAACGCATCCGTCAGCATACTTTCGATAAAGTTCACTCCGTATACCTGCAGCTGCGCCTCGATCAGCCCCCGCACATAGCCCTTGGAATATTCACTCATCCCGGCGATCTTCCTGTAGGCATTCTTCTCGCTGTACAAAGAACCCACAAACGAAATATCCGCCGCATACTTTTGCCGATCCGCCGCCTTCCCGATCACGGCATCCCACCGCTCTACATTGGTCGCCAGCGGCAAATGAAAGATCCCCTCCGGATTGCGGCCCTTAAAGTACTCATACTGTGACCGGTCAAACATAAATACCCGGTTGCACTTGTTCTTAAGCGCCGGCGAAAACAACTCCTGCACCGGCACATCTACCGTCCAGCACACATACGGCACCTGCGCGATCTCGCACACTTCCGAGAGTGCAGGAAAGAAATTGATGGAGAATACAAAAAGGAAACGATGTTCCATCAGCAGCCTGCTCACCTGATCCACCAGCTGTGCTCCCGTCGTTCCCTTCTCCGTCATCTGCGTCCGTTCCTGCACCACGGTCAGTCCAAGCTTCTCAAATGCCGCGATCACATCCGGCTCACAGATGGAATTGTATCGATAAAATAGGATTTCCATAATAACGCTCTAGAAAACTCAGTTATTCCCCAAAATTCACCATAATCTTGCAATAGTCTTCCGTTTTGTCTCGCATAATGTGCAGCCCCCGTTCCAGCTCTGCAAGGTTCAGCCGGTGTGTGACCAACGCTTCCGGCGCAACACTTCCCGATTCCAGGCATCGCAGTACAAAGTGCCAGTCGTCATCCTCCGACTTGGTATAGGACGAATTCCAGGTTCCCCGGACGGTCAGCTGTTTCCGCAGGATCTTCCAATAGGTGTCGCGCGAGAAGGCCATATCCGAATGGGGATTGCCCATAAAGACCACGCGCCCGCCAGCCGCTGCCACATCCAGCCCGAGAGCCGCCGTCTCGTTGCGCCCTACGCATTCAAAATACAGATCTACCCCTGCGCCATCCGTCCGCTCGCGAATCCAGTCGCGCACTTCCGTCTGCCTGCTGTCGCAATAATCCTCCGCAGGAATGCCTAACTTCATCGCCTGCTGCCGCTGGAATTCCTTATTGCCGATCACCAGAATATCCGAAAGCCCCTGCCCTTTCAAAAACATCGTGAGCAACAGCCCGATCGTCCCCAGCCCGCAGACCACAATCTTCTCAACCTTTTCCGGCGCTCCGATACGCATCGCATGTACCGCTACCGCCATCGGCTCCAGCATTGCCGCCGCTGCATCACTCACACCATCCGGCAATGGCAGCAGATTCCATTCCGGCACGCAGACATATTCCGCAAATCCGCCATCCCGGCGCGATCCCAGATAATTGTAGTTTGAGCACATTTCGTAACGCTGTTTCCTGCATTGTGCACATTCTTTGCAGGGGATCAGCGGGAAAATACCGACTCGCTTGCCCTGCCAGCCTGCCTCCACGCCTTCTCCAAGCGCTTCCACCTGCCCGGAAAACTCGTGTCCCGGGATCAACGGATGGCGGTGCGCCCCGGTATCATAGATGCGCGGAATATCGGAGCCGCAGATCCCGCAGGCACTCACCTTCACCAGCACCTCCCCCGGCGCCGGCTGCGGTCGCTCTACATCTTCATATCGAATATCATTTACACCGTGCAATACCCAAGCCTTCATGCCTTGCCCCCATTCATCACAATTGTCTCATACCTCTCCAGATCCGCCCGCGTAGTCACCTTGAAATTGCTCTCTTCGCCGGGGATCATTGCGATATCCATCCCTGCCATCACCGCCGGCTCCGTTGATCCCTTGATCAGCAGGATCCGCTCCGGCAGCAGTGTCCGGTTCGCAGCCAGATACTTGCCCAGCACAAATGCCTCCGGCGCCTGCCCCGCGTATATACACTCCCGTTCCAGGAGCCTGGTGACCGTGCGCCCGTTGTCACTGTAATATACCGTATCTTTCATCGGCAGTACCGGCATCGCCCCGTCATGATCTGCGCAGGCTGTGATGCATTTTTCCAACATCCCCACGGATACAAAAGGCCGCGCCGCGTCGTGAACCAATACCACGGTATCCTCACCGTACTGCACCGCAATATCCTCCAGCCCGTTTAAAATGGACAGCTGCCTGGTCTCGCCCGGTGCTGAAAAGCCCGCGATCCGCCCCTTCGGATCCCCGTCCGCACACATAGCCTTCCAATCTTCTGCAATCTCCGAATGCCATGCCGCATCCGCCACGATCTGTACCGCCTCGATCTGCGGACACAAAAACAGGGCGTGCAGACTGCGTGTGATCATCATTCTGCCGCCCGTTCTGATATACTGTTTCGGGATCTCGGCTCCCAGCCGTGTTCCCGTACCCCCCGATAATAACACCGCTACACAATGTCTCATATATCCAGCTCCCGGATTGCCTTGATCGTGTCCGCATAGGGCGTCTCCTTGCCAAACAGAAGTGTCGTGCCCAGAACAAAGCCTTTTACTCCCATCGGCGCAAAGGTCTTGATCTTTTCCGCACTGCAGGCGCCGTCCCAATACACATCAAAACCCATTTCCTTTTGCATCGGCAGCAGTTTCTTATACTTCTCACCGACATATTCCAGATACATCTGGCCTGCATTGCCGGGATTTACCGACATCACCAATACCTTATCCACGATCCGCAACATCTCATAGATCGTCTCCACACTGGTACCCGGATTGATCGCAATCCCCGGGATCATTCCTGCATTGATGATCTTTTGCAAAGTCGTGGAAGGATGATACTCTGCCTCCGGATGGATATAGACCGTATCCCCCGGGCGCAAATTATCCAAAAACAATCCTATCGTATTATTCGGATGTTCCACCATCAAATGCACATCCATCGGTTTGTCGGTATACCTGCGGATGCAGCGCATATCGTTTAAGGACATCGCAAAGTTCGGTACATATCGCCCGTCCATAATATCGATATGAAACGAATCAATCCCCGCTTCATCCAATGTCCGGACCTCTTTTGCCAGGTGTCCGTAGTTTGCACACATCATCGATGCCATCAATTCAAACTGCATCATCCCACCCCCATCTTTCTGCTACATTATAGCTGCCATTAATAATATCTATTATATCGGGAAATGCTCCATTTTACAATGAAATCCCCATCTTTTTTCGTTGGAAAAAAACAACAAATATGCTATACTATCTAAAGCAAACGCTAGAGGTTTAAACCAAAGAATCATGATCGGCTCACACCATATCCTGGTAGCCAATGCTACCTGCAAATATGAACTGAATATCAAACGCAACATCACCATCTTAAAGGGCGACAGTGCCTCCGGAAAGACGGTGCTTGTTGACATGATCCGCGACTATGTTCAGAACGGACCGGACAGTGGCATTACTTTCAGCTGTGATATCCCATGCCGTGTCATTGAAGGCAACACTTGGGAAGAACAACTCACACCGATCAAGGGAAGTATTGTTTTCATTGATGAGGGAAACCGTTTTGTTTCCTCCGAAGCTTTCGCGCATTATGTCCGCGAGGGCAAAAACTATTATGTACTTGTCACCCGCGAGAAGCTGAGCAATTTGCCGTATAGCGTTTCCGAAATCTACGGAATACGCAGCACCGGAAAGTACAACGATCCGGTACCGGTCTATCACGAAACCTACCATATCTACGAAGAATATCTTCATAATCTTGCTGTCGGCGAGAACATCTCACCGAACGAAATCATTATAGAGGATTCCAATTCCGGCTATGATTTCTTCTGTTCCATTGCCCAAAATAGCCGCAGCGAAATGAAGTGCTGTACCGCAGGAGGCAAATCCAACGTATACTCTGCTGTTCAGAAGCGCTCGGAGCATCCTATTCTGATCATAGCCGATGGCGCTGCTTTTGGCCCGGAAATGGAACGTATCTGCGAATTGATCTATTCCGGAGCCGAACTTCATCTATTCCTTCCGGAATCTTTCGAATGGCTGATCCTGAATTCCGGAATCATAAAAGATATTTCGAAAGATGAGATCGAGCATGCCGAAAACTATGCCGATTCCGAAAAATACTTCAGCTGGGAACGCTATTTCACAAATCTTCTGATACAAAGAACCATCCACACACCGATGGCATACACAAAAGAACATTTGGCCAGCGCTTACAGATCTTCCAATATCATTAAAAGGATATTGGCAACGATCAAAGGCGTTGATTTCAACTACGAAAGTGAGAATTAACTATGCTGTCTATCTATTATGGTGATATGCAGGAAGCTATTTATAATACTTCAATATACTTTAAGAACACCTTCCGTAATGAATGGCTGGAAGATCCTCTTGTAATTAAAATGATCAAGGATGTAGATAATTCTGAAGTATTGGGAAACGGTGCCATCAAAAGCCCCGTTTTGGGTGTGATTGCACCAAATACACTCTCCGGTGGAGTTAAAACACTGATCTTGATCTATAAGCAGCCCGAAAGAGTGTTCAATGCCTCCAATTGCGGGGACAATTGCGCCAAATGGCTGTTAAAGCTGGGAGAAATGATGGATATAACCATAAATCTCCGTCACCTAATGAACTTCGGCGACGGAGATTATGAAATAAAAGTATTGAATGAAGATAAGGTCGTTACAAACCGGAAGGATTTGTTACTGACTGTGGGAAAATACATGTGATTCCAAAGGAATAGCATGTATAAATCCAACACCCCCTCACATTGGTGCCAGGCACCAATGTCTGCTATGACGGTGCTGAACGTATGCTTCTCAAAATGGGACTTGATCCCAAATCCGTCAATGCCGCTGAAATACGTGCCGACTATGAGGCGATGCAAGCTTGCAAAGCCGATCTCGAGAAAAAATACAAATCTGCAGAAAAAGATGCAAAGGACCTTCAGCAAAAGCTCTCCAATGTAGAGCAGTATGTCGGGCATGATCTTTACCGAACTCAGCCAGACCGGCAAAAGGAGCCAAAGCAATCTTCGCAGGATGATAGAGAGAATCCTGATCATCCGAATAAACCTTCACGCTCATAAAAACTCCCCGGCTTCATAATACAGAAGTCGGGGATAAGGAGGTAAACACTCATATCAATCGGATTACCTTAAAGCACGCTCTTTGCCTTCGGCATTCTTCCTGTCCAGCCCATGCCTCTTGCCCAGGTCTTATTCTCTTCTCTTTCATCAGGTTCTCCCTCGTGCAGCTCCTGAAGGAAATTGATATATCCATACGGTCCGCCCACATCGTCCATAACAGGAAGTCCATCCACCGCGATGCACTCCGGTTTACTATATACCATAACCTTCGCTATATCAGCAGCCTGTTCTCCCTCAATGCGTTCATCCCTAATGTTGTAAATACGCATCTCTTCCATCGCACGCTTATCATCAAGTAGTCCTACTACCAGTCCACCGGGATTGTCATCATATCTGTCATTAATATAAAACCCGTCCGTGCAGGTGATCTTCACTTCCCAGCCATCACCATAGTCATAGGAATATACCAGATTATTAGTAACCGGCAATACACGCTTATCATCCTCGACCCAGGGCATCTCATCGTAGACTCTATATGACTTTCTTACTACCTTAGGGAAACCGTCCTCATCATATTTGGCATTTGCTTTTTTAAAAAGCTCTTCTCTGGTTTCAATCTGTTCATCAAGGAGAGAACCATCCGGATCTTTGACACCAATCGGATACAATACCTCTTCAATCTTTAGCCTTTCCAATAGCTCATTCGGTTCCTGCTCCAGAATGCCCTTCGCTCCCGCTTCTGCTATCGTAATGCCGCTTTCAATTAAATCCTTATTCTCCCATGCATAACGAATTGCCGATCTTCTAGCAATAACAAAATGCTCACTGTCCCCACCGTAATAATAATTTCGTGTATATTTCCGTCTCAGCCAGCTCTTGATGCTTACCTCGCCATTATAATCATCGTCCCAGTACAGATCATCCATATCCTCCGTCGGAAAACGGAAATATGTCCCCACAAGCTCCGTCCACATCCGAAGTGATCCATCATAGTTTTCCGTCCATGTCTTATGCGGGTCATCCTTTTGCTTCCCACCGGTCAGCATATTGAAGGTATCCGTGGTAAAAGAAAACCTGTGCAGATGAGAATTCTCCCATCCAAAAGCTCTCTGGATCGCATAATGCAATGCATGAAGCGTCATATCACCTCTCACAAAGATATCCCGGCTGATACCCTGAAGAGCCTTCCCATACTTCCTAAGAATCTCCCTGTTATCTTCATTCGGACGTCCTAAATCCAGTTCCAAATGAAGCTGAAACACCGATGGTTCTTTGACCACATGCCTCTCCGGCAGCTCTATCGGTCGCATCCCATCCTTCATAGCTGTATAAAACTTAACCTCTTTCATTTTCTCTCCATTCTGCACATAGTGTACCCGGCTGTTAGCGGCACTCTGTTTCCGTCCGCGGTACTCACTGCTGCGAAGAGCCTCATCGCTTTTTATCGTGTCACTGTAATAACCCTTTGTATATGGCAAATATGCCTGCACAGTCTTTTCCGTGATAAAGAGTTTCTCAGCAATCTCCTTCACATTAAGTCCCTTCTGATACAAACGCCATATCTCTTCCGAAGTGTCACTGCTCCATAAACCTTCCGTGATCAGCACCCTTTGTGCCCTCACCAGTGTTGTCCCCAGATTCTCCGCTGTCCGTTTCACAGATCCGGTAATCTTGTAGTCCTCTATTATCCTTTGATACAATTCGTCTTTGGCCATCGACTTGTTTCTCCTTATGGTTTCAGTATGCTCGAATGCACACGAGGTGTCAACCTAGTATTCGTGTATGGCAACCTAGTATTATTTCTCAAAAAGAAACTTCGCCAACCATTATTGACAATATCATAACAAAGCCGCCAACATCTCTGGACAATGGTTATGATTCGCCTTCAAGCAGATCATTTCAAGTTCCTGTTGAGTCAGCTCCTCATAAGCTGTGCAATCTAGTACAATTTCAGCATTCTCCATACCGGATACAGAATTTGCATAGTTTATCACATTACTCATCACGGCCTTAACAACCAGTAGACCACTGTTTGTAAGCCCTGCCACGTTTAGCTGCAATATTTGTTGCGACCTTAAGAAACCTGTTAATCTCAGCAGCTGTCACATCTGCTATAGGGGTATCAGCATACTCGGGATAAACGTCCCTTTCCAATGCATCCAGATATCTATCATACGTTGTGGGGGCAATCGTTCCTCTGGATTCTTCAAGGTATGCCTCCGCCACCTGCCCAAATGATTTGCCTTCTATAGAAGAATCAGCACGGATTACCTTCTCAGCTTGCTCAACTTTTTCACGTACTTCAGCCTTACTGCTGCCATAGACGGACTTATATATCGCCTTTCCGTCCTTATCTCGTTCAGCAATATAACGGGCTTCATAACGACCGTCTTTTCTTCTGTATATGTTTTCGCCAATTCATGCCATATGTATTCCTATTACTATAGTTCTCGCTTTATATCCGGTAGTTTGAACTTATCTCGATTCAAATTAATCGCAACTGCCATGTCAATCCCAGATGGTTTTCTATCATTTATCACGATACGCTCACCCATCGGTATGTTGAACAAGATTTCATCATACCGGATCTCGTTTTCTTTCAGAAATTCTATCGTCATATCTCGATATTCATTCGTTCTGGAAGTAAGAATCAGAATATAATCTTCATCTGGGATGGCATCAACGTATTCCTTTACCCCGTCAAGAAGTGTATCTATCCCATCAATCTTATAACCGTTGTGTTTCAGCAAAGTGCCATCCAGATCAAATATCCAAGTTTTGGGAAGTGTTGATAATTTCAAAGTTTCTCCCACTCGATCACCTCCGTTGCCAGCAGATTATATTCAAATTGTTCTATGTAATACATCTCGATAGACTTCCATTTTGTATCGCAGTAGTTATAATCCGGATACAATGCAATCTTCTTTGCATTCGCTTCCCTAAGGATGTCGCAAAGTCCACTCCTGATACCCACAAAGGTTCCGGCTCTTTCTACAACTGACTTTAATTCCAGTAAGGATGGTGATATTGCTTCTGTTTTATCCAGTGCCTTTTCATCACCCACTACATTGGTGTAGCACTTATATCCGGCACTCACATAGTAGTTCACTGCTTCTTCCCACACCTTCCGATCTATTGATGTGACTGACTTTGCATAGGGCGAAAACACAACTGCCTTCCCTTCCGGAATGGATTGTATATCTTTATATATATGTTTGTTTGCATTTGGTTTAACAGGTCTTGTATTTACCGGTAGACCATATACCCCGCAGCAATAGATCTGCTCTAAAGGAATTCTTTTTTTATAAAGTACTTTTGAAAGATTTACAACATACGGCCTGTCCTGATGTGCGATAAAACAGCTTTCGTCCTTTGTATAGATCACTGCCTGGATCATTGCATCCAGTTCATTCTGTTTGAGGACCTCTACTAGATAATCACCAAACATATGGATCACATCTGCAAGCACATTACTCGGAACACAAAATACAACCTGATCAATATTTCTCTTCTTAGCATATGCCGGCCAATATGACATCATAAAATAGATATCCCCTAAAGCATTAAACGGACATAAAACCTTAAAATGATGATCGAATTTAGCAGACACTCGCTCAAGCAATCTCTCCCCATGATTCTCTCTCTCTTTCATTCTCGCAACTGTGTCATCCGAAAGAGAATACTCTGCATATGTGTTGTAATCTATTACCTTTCGAACCGGGCCTTCATATCCCAATTCGCGAAGCTGCTGCAGCATGGACGCATAGAATCTTGAGGTAATAAGAACAACCGAATCTGCTTCGGTTTTTTTCCCTGCCATCGTCATTATCCGGTTGGGCAAAACAACTACCGCCCCTTTATATTCCTGCCCCTGTTTTGCAGCACTATTATCCAGAATGGCTGTCGTTTTTAAGCCTTTCTTCTCCAAAAGATCTATCAATTCCAAAGTCGCATTGCAATGACCAAACAAAAAAATCTTCTTTGATGCCAGATCGATCCCATGATCGATCAATTCAACATTATGTACCATTTCATCAAATAAAGACTTTTCCATCTATATATCTCCGGTCAAACTCAGTCCTTTAGCAGTAATATCTCGGCCAATTCTTTAGGAGTTATGATTTGAGTTTTTATATAATTAAATAATGTACCATACAGTTCTGTGTCAGACATAACTATTACTTTGTCCGAAAAATCATATAAACGATACAGATCCAATGCGGCATCCAACTCTTCTCTTGAAACAAACCTGACAATTTCATTGTTCGGAAACAGCTCATTGTTGTGCCAAACTTCAATATCATCATGCCTCATAAGCCACAAGTCACAAAAAAAGTTCTCCATATAACCGGGCTCGACCTGATCAATAACCACAAGAACCTTTGATCTTACTATTTTATTGATTTCATATAGTATTTTTCTGTTCATTTTGTCTATATGTTTCTCTCAAAAACAGTTTAGCAACAGATGGCAGAGATGTAGTTATTCAACGAATACCTGCCTTCGCTGATTATTTGGTTTGAGTTCATCAATGCTTTTATTTCCTCTCTTTGAACTGCATCACTACTGGTTAATTCAATCTCTGATTGATAAACCTGTATATAATTAACATCAAAACGCCATAAAATATTGTTATCTGTAGTAAAAAAAGAAAGGTTATCATCTTCAGCACGACATCCAACTGTAAAAGAACGTCCTTCCGTAAAAACACTCTTCAAAACATCAACCCCGCGGATATCCTTTCCCGGTTCAAAACAAAAAACATTATCTGCGGATTCCGGAAGCAAATAGTATTTATTTTCTACTTTTCTTATATCACCAAACGGATTATTTAATTCTCCTTCTACCGGGATATATAGATCGGTTGAATTACAGTTGTTCATCTCAAACTCAACCAGATAACCTGATACCGGTCCACGCCCAGTCAAAAATGCTTTGTCCGCGTCAATCAGTATACTGTTAAATCCACTGACTTTTGTTGACAATTTAATACTTGTGATTTCATCAGTAACAGTATCCAATTTGAAAATATATGGGGCTGACATACACGGCATCCAGATATGATCATCCTTTATAATTCCTTTATAACACAACCCATTTTTCAATACATCGATTGGCACACAGGAACAGATTGATTCGTTTATATCTATAACACTCACGGAACGTGTTTTTAAATCTATTTTGATCATACCCGGATAAAAACAACCGATCATATATAAATAATCGTTAATGATAAAAGCGGTTTCAAAATAATAATCTATTCCCGAACATTCAGGTAAATAGTCATATAAATCCACCCTATATTCTTCGTCTTTCGTGATGTTATAAAAAACGACATGATGGGCTTTCGCGGGAATCATAATTATACTGTCTTTATATAATTCCACCTTACTGAATAAATTTATTTCATTAGCATTATAGCCCTCTATGAATCTGATTTTTTCAGCCTTATTATCGCCGGGTTTTCTTTTACAAAGCCCATTCTCATTGTAGGCCATGAAGTATTCGAATCCATCAAAAACAATGCTGTTTTTATATATCGTTTTTAGATACTCTTTTTCCATATAGCATCCCCTTTCTTATTTCAGGAAACAAACCGGTCCATATGCTTTCATCCATCCTGAACAAATAGCCATTACTATATGTACATTCACACCCCAAGGATTCAAGATAAATCTTTATTGTTTCATGATCTTCGTGATTATGATAAGTACAAACGGACAATTTAAGATCGTCGCTTTTTTTAATATGCTCTCGGGCACCATATAGTGCTTTTAATTCATATCCCTCAATATCCATTTTTATGAAGTCTATTTTGTCCTCCACGACAAAACTGTCTATTGTGTCATAGCCTTCATGCCGGTACGAATCAAGGTATTTTTTTATAATTTTCACTTTGCCATTATAATCTTTGAATGTTTTCTCCAGTGGTTTCCACCACATAGGATCTCCTTCAACCACATAGATTTTATCTACATCGTCAATAACATCCAATGTGAAATTAGCCTCCGCGCTCCCGCAATCAACAACTACACCGCCGCGGATCTTCCATTCATCATTTGGCATATAGCAATGCGGGCTCATCAACTGCTGCTCTTTAATAAAAAAATTAGCACTGTTCAATACTTCATCTGTTGAATACTCTTTCGGATAAAAACACTTCTTCCCCTTATAGAAAATGTACTTATAGCCATCCTCCTCATAAACTTCTTTGATCTCGTCCTGAAGCTTATCGAACCAACTGTATGGATACATCGTCAATCCATGTTCTTCAACATATTGATAAATACCGTTTTGTTTTAATTCCTGATCATCTTTGTAATAATATAGGAACTTATGTTTCAACAAAAGCGGCCAGGCATCTGTCTCGTTATAAACTTTTTGGATATCAATTAAATCATTATCCCTTATCTGTTCAATGATCTCTTCAGACGCGCTGCTGCAAATAAAACACAGATCAAATTCTACTTCAGATAATCTATTCGGGCTGACAAAAGTGTATAGATCATTGCCAACGGTCACCCTTCCTTCATCTATTTTTTCATTTGATGTTACTGCAACAATTTCCGCAACACAGGAATACCTTGATACTAACATTTTTATAAAATTGTTCGCACGTATTCCTGTACCCCAAACAGTTATCTTTAGCATAACAAGCCCCCTTGAAACTACACTTCGGAAATCACTTCATCCAGTAATTCCGTTTCACTTTTGTTATAGGATTCTGTACAGATAATATCATTTCGTATTACATCAAGACGCCATCCGTCGCTCAAACCACTGTCAGTATCTATTACGATCATTTTTGCTTTTGTGAAAGCCAGCATATCACATAAACCACTACGGATTGATACAACACATTTAGCAATTTCCGCACACTTGGCAATATCCGCCAGGGTTACATACAGTTCACGCGTCCCTTTGATCGCTTTCTCATTTTTAGCTATATTTGTATATACTTCATATCCTTTATCCGACAGAACATCGACAAGTTTTTCCCAAAATGTGACCGGCAACAGTTTTGCTGTATGCGCATAAGGAGCAATAATTACAGAAGCATCGGACATAGGAATCGAATGATCACCATTTTTGTTTTTATATGTGATCAGATCCAATGGGGAATCTTCCGAGATGTTCATAACAAATTTCCTGTACAGCCCTAACATGGAGTACTTTTTTTCATCATATTCATCGTGGCTGATCTGCTGTATGTTTTTCTTGAAATGCCCGTATAGATAGTTTTTAAGCCGCCATGTTTCAGTCGCTATCGAAAACACATTAAGTTTTTCTACCAATTTATCCGATCTGATTATTTCATCAACCGCATCAAACATCTCGGCTATCGGTGCGTGCGCTTCTTTTACAATTAAACTGACATTTTTAATACCATGCTGTTTCTTCAATTCTTTGACAAACGCTGAAACATATAATGTATCTCCCAATCCATAAGGACACACGATATAATATCGTTCTCTTGAAAACTCATAGTCTTCAAGTCCGATCAAATAATCATCGCAAATAATACTTGACGAATACCGTTCCTCGTCAACATATACTTCCTCAACGCCTTTACTTTCCAGCCTTTTGCATATATCTCTCCAATACTTGGATGCGATAATAATTTTCATCCGACTTTTAGAAAAGTCTGTTTCACTGATGATTTTTTTACAGTACAACTCCCTTCCTACTGCCGGAGAATCATCTCTGTCGACAAAACAAGTAACACAAATACCGTTTTGCACGCATTCAATATATGTCTGGCATGCATTTTTCCCTGTTCCGAATATGCATATTTCTTCAGCATTATCTATTAGATTCTTGTTTGGTTTATTAATCTTCATATCAACCTTCGATCATGGAAATAATATTTAAATACCCATCATATGTAGCTATTCTGCTTAACGGAACTCCTTTGTTGATCAGTATGACGATCATTTCAATAGCAGTTTCTTTCTTTTCCGGTGTAACAATCCAATATGCATCCGCATTAAATTGAATAGCCTCCTCAAACGACTTGATCTCATATCCATTATGATCACCATCTGAGCAGTTACTGTCGCATAACACCTTTCTGTTTGACAGGGGGCTGACGGAAAGATGATAACACAATTGCTTTCCCCACTTACCCATTCCATAGATCACTATCGGATCACAGGATTTTTCTATACATTCCGGAACTGTCATCGAAAAAATGCTTTGCCCAAAATATATGTGCTTTCCAATGTCTTGCTTATCATCCTTCACGTAAGGTTTTTCTGTGATTTTTTTGATCGCTTTCGTATATTCTGATCCAAGTGTATCCAGTTTTAGTTGTTCCAGTCTCTTTCTCTGTCCTTCAATGATCTTATCTCTGTATTCCTTTTCAGTTATAACCTTGTTCATATAGCCAGAAACAACATCGGGATCTTTTGAGTCTAATAGGATTCCTGCTCCTTCCAATGTATTGGGTATAGCTGTTGATGAATAGGCAATTATAGGAACATCAAAATACATGGCCTCCACTAAAGGTATGCAAAATCCCTCATGTTCACTCAAACATACAAAACAATCCGATACTTTATAATATGAAATGTACTCCTCTTGGTTGACAAATCCTGTGAAAACAACATCATCACAAATATCCAAGTCTTCGACCAATTTTTTTAAAAGCATTTCATATTTTGGTGCCTTTCCCGATCCAACCAGGATAAGTCTTGAATCGTTGTTATACTTTCTTTTATATCGTTCAAAGCACCTGATGATATCTTCCTGTTTTTTGTTTGGAAACAGCCGGCCAAAAAAAGTAAAATTCTTTTTCCCGTCTGAGAATCTGTCAATTACACGGTCGGATGATTCTCCGCTCAGTTCATCAAACTTTACAATGATAGGCAAGGTGATTATCTTGTCATCATTCCAGCCCTGCTTAATCAAAGTATTTCTGCTGTATTCAGAGAATGCTATTGCATGATCAAAACACTCTGCCGTTTTACTCAACTCATAGAGCCCCGCTTCACAATCTGTTCTAAGCGACTCAATATTAAATCCAGTTAATAATTCCGGTGTTGTTATGTTATGAAAAACGAGAACCTTATTACAATTAACATATGGGAGCAACGGATCCATCCTGACCGAAAGATGATACATAACTATAGTATCATCATTGAAAATTCCGCTATCAACCATCTCTTCGGTTAGTAAACCGCTCAGCAATTCCGTTTCAATACCAATACTCCGGATACTATTTTCTATTGTATCCGCGACTTTTGAAACAGCATCTCCACGCATATAATTGCTAACAATCTGAATTATCTTCATAAAATCCCAGTTCCTTTAAAATTCCGCTCTTCATCCACAACTCATGCAGATCAATTACATCGCCATCAATTTTTCGGGATAACCCTTTCTTTATTTCATTTATCTGACAACTTAAAGTAATAAGCACAACATCAACACCCGGCAATTCATCTTCTGATCCATATACGTCAATGGGGCTCAAAATATCATTCTTGTTTTGATCAATTATATATTCGACTGGAAAACCCTCCGTAGTCAGCGAATACAGTATTCTTTTCCCAACATTTCCATAACCGTATAATGCGCAGGAACGATACCCCATATTAAACAGTGACTTTGAAATACTCAATACAGTTTCTTTTATGTTGCTGTTTGAAACTGCGCCATAGGAATCTTCTAAATTAAACAGTTTCCAAAAAGAATAATTCGGATAAATTATATTCAGCATCTTCACGCACGGAAAGATCAGATCACATAAACCCGACCTCATCGAAATGACATATCTGCATGAGCACGCCAAAGCAGCAACTTCTTCAAGAGACATCTCCACACTGTATGGTTTCAGATCAATATATGTATCATCCGATATATTAACTATAGGATAATACTTTTTTTCTTTTAGCGTCTTGATCAAGTCCTCAAACAACTCAACCGGCATATTTTCGTATGAAGACGCGCTTTTCATTTCAGGCAATATCAATACAGCACGTTCTAAATCCTTAATATTTGTTCTTTCCAACAAATCTCCAGAAACCGAAGGGGAAAATGCAGGCAATTCCAATTTGCTTTTGTCCGATATTCCTAAACCGATCATAAACAATTGCTTAAATGTAATGCAGTAATTCAAGAAATCGTTATTTACTTTTCCATTGCCGTGATAAAACGGATGCGCTATAAAAATTTTACCCGGAGTCGGTTTAGCTGCATCTTCACCATACCGCTTCAACTCTGAGTCAGAGAATGAGTGTATTAAATACTCTTCCTCCTTATATGCTTTCATCACGATAATATGGGCCGGCTTTACAATAAACCTGATGTTGACATTATATTTTTCTTCAACGGATTTTTTTAAGCCGCAAATGATCACAAGATCCCCAATTCCGTATGGCGAATAAATGTACGCATATCTATTATCGATACTCAGATTCCTAAAATGTTCCATTCTTCAATTCTTCAAAAATGTATAATTTTTTTTCAGGATGTCTTAAACCATTGTTCGCAAAACTTGCGGTTATATATTTCATGTTCAAAATATCGCTTCGAGCCATATCCAAAAAAACGAAATTATTAAGCATGATCTTTCTTGAATACTCTATATTTTCTTCGTTCCAATCAGTCCAATCCCTGAACATATCCCGTGGCATCTTATCCTTTAACGCTTCCAAAAGAATATGTTGTTCAGTCGTATATCTCCAAGAATACTTGTAATCATATTTCTCCACATAATCCTGATGCACAAGCTTATCATACTGTATTTCATTGTCCGGGATTATATTTACATTTCCATACAGTTTTTTAACATCTTCTGTCAATCCGAAAGCAAACCAATCAGACGGATGGAACGGTTTGGGAACATCGTATTCCTTGCCGTTTCTGTGGTAAACAAAATCATGTCTTGAAAAGAGTTCACCGATCACTATTCGTTCACTAAATACCGAATGATCATTATCTCTTCCTGCCAAAAGATATAAGTAATCCTTAAATCCATCTCCTAAAAGTACAAGATCGCTCCTTAACTTGAGTACATATTTTGTTTCAACCTTATTTAAAGCGGATTTAGTGGAAACAATCTGCCTGTTTCCATTGTTTCCGCGATCAAAATTTGACCATATTTCACACGGTACAGCCCCCGGATCATCGCTTATAACCAACGTGTCATAATCAAGCTTCGATACTTCACAATAGTCCCAGGTGGAAAGAATGATCGTTGAACCGGGCAGATATTTCCTAATACTGTTAAGCAAATAACTCGTGGAATCATCAGCATATCCTTGCACAACTACTGAAATATCCGAATTATCAATATGCCTTGCTGTATCATTTATGAGCGGAGCATCATCAATGCCCCCATTTTTCATAAGGGTTTTAAGTTTTGCCAGATAGGACGAATAATATGCATCGAAAGAATTATAGTCATCCCATTTAGCTTTTTTTACATCTCCTTTTGTTCCCGGCAATTTGGAGATCAATACATTCGAATCCTCCAATGCAAATATACTGATCATCTCTCCTTGGGTAAAAAGCAAAATATCACCCTTTTGAAAGTGCTCGCCATTACATTCGACTTCACCTGATAATACATTTATTATTTCTGTATCAATTTCTCTGTAATAGCCACCGTCCAAAGTTCCTTTTGCGATTTGTTTGATTGCCATCTCAACTGCATTCGTACGAAAAACCGTAGGCTCAAAATCGCCGACAAAAAAACCCAGATGCATATCATCAATACGAAAATGTTTCATAAATCACTTTTCCCCTATAACCTTGTAGCAATCAATATTTAACTCTCTCGCAGTATTCAAGCAATCATCCGAATCATCAAAAATAACAGTGTCACATGGATCAACCCCAAAATACTGCATTGACTTTATAAATCCTTCTCCATCTGGTTTCAGTTTATGAACATCCTCACTTGTCAATATCAGATCAAACACATCTCTTTTATTAAATACATCCAGTAATTCATAAGTATTTTTTTTAGAAGCGGTAGTCAGCAAAGCTATATAATACGTGTCCTTTAATCCGCAAATAACATCAAAAAGGAACGTATTTTCAACGACATATTCCTTTATATAATCCATATATGATGCACATTTGGCATCATGGATCGTTTCAAATAAAGAGTCGTCTACTTTGAATATATCCCGCAAAAATACCTTATAATTCTTTCCAAAGCACTTGTCCTTAAAATCATCCAGTAAAATTCCACAATCTCCCACTGTTTTTATGACAGCATCTTTGTATGATTCATAATTCGCCCTAACAGTATCGAATAACGTACCATCCATATCAAATATAGCAAGTCTATTCTTCTTCACGGATCAGAGCTCCTATTCTGTCGTCGGCTTTTATGTTATATGCCTCGCACGATGGGTATGGGATTTCTTCAGAAAAACTCTTAAAAAGTCTTTGATGTGACAAATAACACCCCGAAACCGATGCATGTATATCAATTCCTGATTCACCTAATTTTCTCTCTATCTTTGAAAGGTAATCTTGATCTTGCGCTGACAGCAAAATGATCTGAGATCCTTTTTGGAAAATCGTCTTCAAAAATTCAACATTTTCATCGTTCAGTATAATACTCGTTTCATCATCACTATTCTTTTTGACGATAATATCCTCAACATTTACAAAATAAGTACTCTTATCTTTAAGTACTTTATACCAGTCTTTCTTGGTTCCCCAATCCTCATAATCATCTGCTTCGTTATATGAATAAACACTTTTCTTTGTGCCAATAAGATAAGAGATGACATGACTTAAATAGATTTCATTAGCCATCCCTTTTGTTTCCGCGAGATGTTCAAACGCCTCACAAAACAGATCTGTACTGCTAAAACCATACATCCCGATACTGATAAATTGTGATACTATCTTCTTTTCAATAATATCAGTAATAATGCCTTGATCATTAACCATCAGAAAACTCTTTGATGACAGTCTTTCTATCTCACGCGGGAACTTATGCATATCAACTCCCGCGACGAAATCCGCATTATCTGAATCCTTTATTTTTATATAATTATCCGAATCCTTTACAGAAAAACTTCCTGTCACAGAGAATTTTTTAAGTGTCTTATATACAGTTTCCGCCTGACACGATGTAAATTCTTCCAAAACACATAGTTCGTAGTCACACGGCAGCCCCTGCAGCGCAATATCAAGTTTATTATTTACATCATATGCTTCGACGTGCTCTTTGACAGCCGTAACAATTATTCTGTCATAGGCATTTAAGGGCAACCCATCCATTGCCTTCCTGACCATAAGACTGCCATCAGGATATTTTAACAACCATTTTGGAGGCATTCCCGAAAAGCGTGAAGATTTTCCAGCGCAAGGTACAATTAATGTTTTCATAATCCATAACCTCTCAATTTTTTATTTGTTGAAGCAATATTTGATTTCAAAAAAATATAATCCTCTTCTGTCTTCGTATAAGGCAGTATTCTTAACAAGTTCAGAAGCAAAATATGATAAACCGTATCCATTAATTCTTTACCATTTTTCATACTGACGATTCGCTCAACACACAAATCCTTAAACACGAGAAGTCTTACCTTCATATTTGTACTAATCTCTTTTTTTCTATATGACCAAAAGCATTCGCAATCCTGCAATAATTTTGCTGCATCTATCATCCAAGTATCATAAAATGAATCCAGGAAATCTATCAGATATAATCCATCTGAAGCTACTAGAATGTTTTCTAAAGTCATATCTCCATGGCATTGAGAATGTATAACCCAATCCCAATTATAATTCTCTAATATCTGTATTGATTCATTAATTTCTGTACAATTCTTTTCAATTATTTCCCTTTTCCTAATCATTTCCTTTACTTGTTTTATCTTTTCAATAAACATATTATTTACATCTGCATCAATCTTTTCAAAATCAGAAAAATGACTAGTAAGACAATCAACAACATGTTTCATGTCTGATAGCTGTATATTCTCTACTTGCTCTGCCAGCGTATTACCATTTATATATTCCATTGTGAAGAAATATAAACCATCTCTAAACCCACAATCATAGGTTTTACAATTACGTAATTTACCGAGTTTCACAGTCTCTTGCTTGCGCTTCTGTTCACTCAATCTAGTATTATATGAAATGTCAGCAGCTGTTTTTCTCACTTGCTTAATTCCACTATTAGTAATGATTTCCAAATCACACCCTGAGTATCCTCTTAATTCCATCCTTCCCCTCACAGCAATTCTTTCCCTGATAATCTTGCTCCTATTCCACCTCCCGGATGATTAACTCGAAAATCATCCAAAGATATATTCATTCTTTTCCCAATTTCAATTGCAATTCCTTGAAGAACTATCAAGTATACTGTTGTAGAATTATTTGGCACAATATCCCACTCGTCTCCCTCATTAATAAGATGCATTATAAACTTCTTTTCAATAATTTTTGAGGCTTTTCCATCACCATAGAAGGACATTAACCATGTGTTTGTGCCGCGTTCGTTCAAGTGCATCCCCAGATCTACAGTTTCATTCGTGTTTCCTCCCTTCGTTAAGAGGAGAACAATATCCTTCTTTCCTACCATTCCAAGATCTCCATGAACCGCTGTGTTAGTATGGAGAAATCGAGCATCTATACCTAAAGAATTAAGCGTTCCTACGAACTTTTCACATATAGGGACATTTTTCCCCAAACCACTGGCAATGATTTTGCCTCCGTTATTTAACGTTTCAATACACTCCTCTATTAACTGTTCATACAACTTTTCATCTATAGATTCCAGAGAATCCTTAATGGTATCCAAAACATCCTTGTAATAGCCAATCATAATACTTCCTCCAAGTAATAAAGTCCATTATAAAATGCGCCACATATCGAATCATAGTCCTGCCATGCATATGTAGTTAATGATAACCATATAACTGCATGAAGCAATCTTATTTCTTGTTCATCCGATCTGGTTAACTCAAAGAAGTCTTTTTCAAGTTCCTCCCAGTGATTAGAATCTATCGACAGAACCACACCCTGTTTGGATGTTTCTCCAATTGATAATTTGAATCTTTTAAGATTAAACTGGTCGTAATTACCAACTACAGAATAATATAGCTTTGCCCAGTCATATCGGACATCGCCATATAGTTCGGTGAAACCAAAATATCCTCTTGGATCAATGAGAACAGGAAAATTATCTTCCCTTACCATAAGATTTGAGAATGTACAATCACCGTGTATGAACGCAAAGCGATCACAATTATATTTCAACTGATCAAGCCTTTTTTGTAGCTCTTTTTGGTGATAATACACATTTCGACATTTACGACCGTTTATAATAATCTCTCTATCTCTTCCAAACGGAACAAGGTCCTGTATCTTGGAAAGACGAGCCATTGTTTTATTGAAATATGCCTCCTGAATACTGAAAGAATCCGCCTCTACCGACTCGCTCTGATGCAGTTCCATCAAGGCGCTTATTAGAGATTTCAAAATGCGTCTTTTAGTGTCAGAGTCAAAATCACAGTCGTATATATTTCTACCATTAATATATTCCATCTTTAACGGTGATGTCCCATATATTTGTGGAAGTTCAGGAATATTCAGCAGTCTCGCTTTTTCATACCAAGCAGTTTCTCTTTTTGCTAATTTCTCGCCTTGTAAGTCTATAGGCTCCTTTATGAGCACATCTCCCTCAACTGTAATCTTATTAAACGGTCGACATTTTACTTGAACCAACTTCTCAAATTCCTCAAGAATACCGAATTCTCTTGTGCCTCCAAGTCCGACGGTCTTAAATTGAATTTCCTGTTCACTTAGCCATCTGACCAATTCTCCACTTGTCGGAATACCGGAAACCTTATCTTTCCCTGTAAACAAGAAGAATCCAGCTACACCACATTCAGTCGATCTCTCTTCTGCGAACTGTCCCTTGTCATATTTCCATCTGCATGAAAACGTCTCTGACAGACCCACATAATCATGCTCAGGAATTCCATCTGCTTTATCAGAGTACTCCTCTGGCAGTTCAAACCTGTCAGGCAAAATTAAATCCGACCAAACAAGCATAAACGGCTTATTATCAGGCAACAAATCTATAGCTTGTTTTACTCCTGCACATGTCCCAGTACCCGATGCATCAACTATCTGATACTTCACATTCGAAAAAACAGCCAAATATTCTCTCATCACTTCTTTTTTGTAATCCGCAATAACTATAAACCGTTTATCCGGATACTTCTTAAAAAGGTAAAAAAGCATTGGCAGATTATCTATCGGCACAAGAGCCTTGGGTTTATTATTTGTCAAGTACCCTAATCGTGTCCCTTTACCACCGGCCTGTACAATTATATATTCCATTATCTCCTCATCCTATATAGTTTTTCGCAAAACAATTATTTCTACACCGCATAAAGCACTATATAGTGCCTGCTAAATATATGCCCTCTTTTTTCCGCGTCCGTCCTACGCTACAGCCTCAAATTCTATAAAATATTGCCCACCATACTCATCCGATGCTTCCCGCAAATAGAGCGCATTGGGGTCAGACCCTATTACAAAACTGTTACGTCCTTTTTGCAGAATTCTATATACTCCGCTTGATCTAACAATCTGCGTCATCTCACCTATATGTATCTAATACCGTCACAATATAAAAACCCTGATGTATCGTATTTCATACTTTACATCAGGATTTTGAAAATAAATACTATTCGATTATTTATCCTATACCGCCTTCATCGGAACATTCCAAACAGCCTGTATTACTTTTTCTTCGTCATAGTCCGGTGCATACGTTTCCGCAGCATCACAGATTTTCTGTATATATTCCTCATCTTCCTCGAGTGCATCCGCAATCTGTTCTACGCTCTTCCCTTTTCGTAACTTCCTGCATACCTGAATGATCAGCTGTTCTTCTCTGCCTTCTTTTTTGAACAGCTGCATCGTCTCAGCTTCATTATATTCTGTGATACACATATTCTTCACCTCGCTCTGATGTTGTTTTAGGAAACCACGAAGCCCGTAATCTTCAGGCATAACTTCGATAGCTTTATCCACGGCCTCCATCATTTCCATCGACTTTCGATTCTCCCGAACCTTTTCGATAAACCAGGAATACTCTATCAATGGCTTGCATCCATCCAGTATATTGCTTCGGCACAGAGGTCGGATATTATACATATGAACGGTCACTTCCACATCCGGCTTTTCTATATCCTTCCCTTTAGGGAAGGAATCACTCAGTTTTAGGATCCTGTCTGTGACATCATCCATACCATTATAAAACGTCACCAGTCTCGGGATGGGAAGCGTCATCTGCTTCTTTCCATAGATATTCTGTCCGATCTTTTTTATGTATTTGTCATACTGTCTGCCAAGGTACATCAATAGCCGGGCCGGCATATTCGGATCGCAGGTGCGTTAATCTGTGTTTCCACCCGTTTCTCCTTTCATTATACGAATTATATATTGGTTACAAGTACAATTCTTGAAAAAATCGGATGAAATATCCTGATATGCCTTCCAGAAATGCATGACGGATAATATCATACATTTCAAGCAATGTTAAAGTATGAAATATGAAATTATCAAAGTACCTTAAAGCTGTAGCCTTATTAATCAATCCTTATAAACATACCTAAATCTTCCCAACAAAGGTATTATATCATACCATTAGGCATTTTGTCATGAAAAATCAACATTTTTTCTCTTGTTTTAGTAAAAAACTTACAATTCCAATATCATCACATTATATGTATATAAAATATAAAAAATCCCCCGATAAGCTTTCACTTATCGAGAGATGTTGGTTTTATGCTGTATATTTGGCGTTATACCATATGTGATATAAATTATCTACAAATCATCACTGTAATAAGCTCAAAATCCCTTGTTTCTGCTGATTAGCCTGGCTGAGCATCGATACCCCTGCCTGTTCCAGAATGTTTTGGTTGGAATATTCCACCATCTCGGTCGCCATATCCGTATCCCGGATCTGCGATTCTGCTGCTGAAGTATTTTCAATAACATTATTCAGATTATTAATCGTATGTTCCAATCGGTTCTGATAAGCTCCCATCCGACTTCTCTCCTCCGAAACATAGGCTCCGGCTCTTTTGAAGGAGGCAATTGCCATCCCTCACATTGGGGCACCCCCCATCGCAAAATTGTTACACCCATTTTGAAACAATCAGCGTCACCTCATCTGAATGTATCAAATATCGTTACAATACAAAAATCCTGATGCATCATATTTCATACTTTGCATCAGGATTTTATATAAGAATGCCATTCAATTATTGCGTCTATATCAGCATCAGTTTCCCTACTCCAACGGCCTGCATAACTTTTTCTTCATCATAGTCCGGTGCGAACTCTTCTGCAACATCACAGAGTTCCTTTATGTGCTCTTCATCTTCTTCCAATTCATCCGCAATCTGTTCAGGCGCTTTTCCTTTTCGAAGTTTACGGCAAATCATTTTTATAAGGCACCGTTCTTCCCCTTCCTCTCGCCCCTCTTCTCTAAACAATTGCATCGTTTCTGCTTCATTATATTCTGTGATACACATATTCTTCACCTCGCTCTGATGTTGTTTTAAGAAACCACGAAGCCCGTAATCTTCAGGCATAACTTCGATAGCTTTATCCACGGCCTCCATCATTTCCATCGACTTTCGATTCGTCCGAACCTTTTCGATAAACCAGGAATACTCTATCAGTGGCTTGCATCCATCCAGGATATTGCTTCGGCACAGAGGTCGAATATTATACATATGAACGGTCACTTCCACATCCGACTTTTCTATATTCCTCCCTTTTGGAAATGAATCACTCAGTTTCAGGATCCTGTCAACTATACAAGTCACTGCAATAAGCTCAAAATCCCCTGTGTCTGCTGATTAGCCTGGCTGAGCATTGATAACCCTGCCTGTTCCAGAATGTTTTGGTTGGAATATTCCACCATCTCGGTCGCCATATCCGTATCCCGGATCTGTGACTCTGCATACTGAGTATTTTCCGCACTGTTTTGATTGATATTGTACGCATGTTCCAGTCGATTTTGCCACGCTCCAAACTCTGCCCGTTCACCATTGACCGTGGCCAGTGCCTCCTTGACCTCTTCGATCGCATTTTCGGCATCTTCCCGTGTAAGCGTATTGCTCTGTACCAGACCAAGACTGTTCAGATTCAGGATCGGATAATTGATGTCGATGATCTGTCCTGCCTCAACACCTGCCTGGATCGGAATATGCTTCCTGTAATGATCATAATCATACACCGGTGTTTCGATCTTGTGTGAAGTACTCGGACTATAGATACTTACGCTCTCATCCCCCTTCGGCGACTGCGAAAAAACATCCAGTCTGGTATTGGCATTTAGGAAGGAATTGATTTTTCCAAGCACCGACTCTTCTGTATCGCTGCTATCCACACGGATCGTGATATCGAAAGAAAACAGCCTGTCTTTTCCGGATACGCTGCCGGAACTGAACGCAGCATCTGCATCTGCCCGAAATGACATGGTGATGTAACCACCGCTGTCGGCATCACCATCATTAGCAGAGCGCAATAACCCCGGTGTTGCGGAACCTTTGGCGCCCGTAAGCGCATCCATAACACCGCCCAAAGTTTTTCCCACAGAACGCGATATCGTACTTTGACTGTAATGCGGCTCATAGCGCGTATGATTGTCCAACCAGGCGTCATTCCACTTCCACCAATAGTTTTCGTCATCTGCCGCCCTGTCATTGGAATAATAACTGATTCCCGTACACGAAGCCGTAACCCCGCCGATCCCGGTCATATTAAACTTAAAAGTCCAAGAATCCGTACTGTTTCGTGCCTCTTCTACCGTAGTTGCTGCAGGATAAGAAACCAGATTCTTCGCCGGAGCCGGTTCTATAAATGTATCATCCGGCGCATCCAGATCATGACTCCCGTTTACAGATGAAGTATACGCTGCCGCATAAGAAAGGGAAACACTATTCGAAATAGACACTCCTGCCGGTAATGCGATCCCGTTCCCCGCAGCATCCTCAAATTGCAATCTGGCGTACGAACCGGCTCCGGTGCTGATACTGGTCTGGTTAATCGCCGCAATAATATCATCCTGCGTGGCATACTGATTGGGCGTGAACTTTACCGTATAGTTAAAAGGCGGATTTCCACTACCGTCTTTTATACTATCCGGCATATAATTCTCCAAAGAGAAGGAATAATTATTCGCTTGCAGACTTTCCCAGTCCGCCTTGGTTGTCTCATAACTGTTGCCGTCATATCCCTTCCAGCTTGCCTTAATCCCTTCTTCATCCGCCACCAGTTTGATACTCTGATAAGGCAGCACTCCTTTATTTGCATAGGTAGTGTCTGTTCCGCTGCTTGTCGCCCGATATGCGATCGTATTCTGTTGTTCCGTGCCCACCTGCACCAGTTTATCCGGATCCGGTTCCCATATGAGCTGTTCATTAAAAGATGTGGTGTCAAAGATCCTGCCCATTTCACCTTTGATCTGTTGAAACTCCATATCTATATATTCACGGTCCTGATCACTATTCGTGTCGTTGGCCGCCTGCACCGACAATTCCGTCATTCGGTGCAACATCTCATCTACCTCATTTAACGCTCCTTCTGCTGTCTGCACATACCCTACGCCGGCCATAATATTCCTGGACGCCTGATCCAGTCCCCGGATCTGCCTACGCATTTTCTCAGAAATAGCCAACCCGGCAGCATCGTCAGCGGCCCGGTTCACGCGATATCCGGAAGACAACTTCTCAGCGGATTTTGACTTCTTCCCTGAAGTGATCCCCACCATGCGTTCCGCATTCATCGCCAATATATTGTTTTGAATGGATATATTCATACAGTCGCCCTCTATGGCACCGGGTTATAATGAAAACTACTCCAAAAAATTCATAATAAATTTATTATACCATATCTTTCGGCATTATGCTCCGAAAAATCAAGTATATCTTGTGTTTTCGCGAAATATTAACAATATATACGCAGTAACATAAATCACTGCCAATAGGTAAAACGAATAACGAGCAAACGCGCGGATATCCGGAATAGGAAAAGGCGGATAATTGCGTTTGCGAGTATAAAAAATCCTGATGCATCATATTTCATACTTTGCGTCAGGATTTTAAGCAAAATCTCGTAAAACGAGGCCGCACATAAGTGCAGCCTCGATCCGTCTCCTCTTATCATTGGGATTCACACATTTTCAGTTCCCCATTATACCCATCATCCGGTTGGCAGCGTCTTCCTGGCGCTTCTTTTGCATCTGGGCATTCACGGTCTCCAGCACCGCCTGATTCTTGAGTTTGGATACATAGTCACCGTATTCCGTATCCATCATGGTGCTCTTTGCCGCATAGGTATTGTAATTGCTCACACCATTCACATCGATGGCCACATCAAAGGCATTGGTTTCCGCACCGATGGTGGCCCGGCTGCCTCCGATGGCTTCCAGCGCTTTGTCCAGCTTACTGATATCAAAGTCTCCGGTCACATCAAAATCCGCGATCCCAAGAGCCTCCAATCCGGTATCCGGACGGCTCAGCCCCATCTGCGTACCGTTGGTATCCGAATTGATCAACAGCACCTTGCCGTCTTCATTCTGAAGCAACGGGATACCGTTAAAGTCGGTCTTGTCCGTCATATCGCTGATACCCTTTTTGAGCTGGTCGATCTCGGCCTGGATATACTGCTTGTCATCATCGCTCAGCAGTCCGTTTCCAGCCTGTACTGCCAGTTCCCGCATTCGCTGCAGAGAATCCGCCACATTGCTCAGGCCGCCGTCTGCAATATTGGCCGCATTCCGCGCATCCTGCAGGTTGCGTGTGCCCACCTCGTATCCGCCGTTCTGACGGTCAAACTCCTGACTGATGGCCATTTGTGCTGCGCCATCGGCAGCCCTGTTCACTCTGCTTCCGCTCGAAAGAGAACTATACAGATAGTCGCTCCCCGGTTGTCCTATGCTATTAATGCTACTCATATTTCCACCTCCTCTGATCCCGGATCTATCCCAATGGTGTTAAATATCTCTTATGAACACCTCATCCGGCATTCGGTCGCCTTCCCCTCAATGGAACGGCAAGTACTTAACACAACTGTATCAGATCAGTCCCTGTATGCGACAAACTGTACCTACAATTACAGTATAGCACAATCCCGGCCGGGCGGCTATGATGATTCGTGACATCCGCCCGCTTTCGGCATACTGTTCAAAATTCCCCATACGCTTTGGGCAAAATGTTATTATTCATTAACATTTATAATCTGCGATCATAACCGGCTTTCCGGCCCGCACAAATTCGACAACCAAAGGGGATGCACTGCCGTAATAGGCATCGCATTCCGATACGATCTCGCGGGTACTGTTTTCCCGCAGGTCACAGTAGCCGCACCGGTCGAGCGCTTTTTCAACCTGCGCCAAAAACGACTGTGCAACCTCCTTAAGACACAGCTCCCAGGCTTCCGGCTCCGGCGGATACAGACTGATCAAAACATCCAGAGTATCTGCCTTTTCCTGCAAAACATCCAGCTTCTTTTGCAGCAGTTCCGCGGCCCGTTCTTTATATTCCGCCGCCTCATTGGCACCGATCATAAAGAGGATCGTCTTTTTTTCTGTTGCCTGTCGGTCAGAGATTTTCTCCTTTTCCCTGTCCGGTACCTGCAGCTTATGCTCCCAATATGCCCGTGTGTCCTCTCCTGCCCAACCCGTGAGCGCTTCCAGATAGCGTTGTCGTATCGTCTCGCTCTGCAGCAGCACCCGGTCCGCACAAGCCACGCCCGGCGAGGTCACATAATGTTTCATTCCGTACACATCATTACGATCCTGCGGTCCGAAATCATCCGCACAGAACGGCGGCATCAGGATCAGTTCTTTCGTATAGTTTCGCACATAGGATGCATAAAACATGGGCGGAATGCAAAGGCATGGATTCTCCCCGTCATATACATCCTGGAAATACACGCGATCCGGCAGTTCCTTCTCGATCTGAACATCATACCATGCCGCCATGATCAGATCTTCCGGATATTCACTCTCCCGCGCCGCGGATGCCAGTTCCGCATCGGATGCCGCGATCTCTCCGCAACAGTTCTTAAACAGCACCGGCAACGCGATCACAAACACATCGGTATCCGGCTGTTCCCTTTCCTGCCGATACCGGTCCGCCAGTCCTTCCCACCACATCGGTCCTGCTGCCAAAAACAGCACCTTCCTGCGATGCGGCTCGTGCCACGCCGATGCATCCCTCGCCTGCATAAGACTGCGGTCAAAGCGATATTCCGGGAAAGCAAAATCCGCATGGGATAGCAGTTCCGCCTTCTGTCCTTCAAAAAACGGATAACCATGGCCGCCCCACACCTTGTGGATCTTCAGATAATCACCGTATCGGCTGCGCAGGATCGTATCATAACTCGCCGGCACCGGGATGGTCGTATTCTCAAACGGAATCCGCAGGATATCTTCATAATACTTCTTCGGCTGTCCCTGTCCGCCCTTCAGAATAAACGGAAAGATCTGTCCTATTGTATCGGTTTCTTCCGGAGCTACCCGCGCCATCTGCTCTTCTGCCAGCCGATAAAGCGCGATCCCCTGCTGCCTCGGATCCGATTCCGCATCCATTTGAAACCCATACTTCTCACGAAACTTCTGCAGCCACTGCGCAACGGTCTCTGCTTTTATACTACCTGCAACGATCCCGTCCGCAACTGCCAGGATATGCATGATCTCATCATCCCGTTCTTTTTCTTTCACAGGATCTTCATACAGATAATCTTTTACAAAGATATCCACGCCCACCAGCCACGGAAAATTGTGATGTGCATTCAGATACTCCGGTGCAAAGCAGATCTTTTGATGATTCACGACGCGCGCCAGGAAAAGCCAGTGATCTTCCTGTCGAGCATAGTCATGGATCACATAGTCCTGCGGCAGTTCCGCATCCGCCACCTGTCGGAAACGAATATAATCATCCCGCAGCATACAGACATCCAGATCGTCATCCCATGGCACAAATCCGCCATGACGCACCGCCCCGAGTATCGTTCCCCAGTCAGCAAAATAACGGATCCCGTGTTTCTCGCAGATCCTGTCGATCTCGGCCAGCACTTCCAATTCGGCTGCCCATGCCTGTTTTACCGCAGTCGGGATATAAAAACCGCAGCGCACTTCATCCCTGAAATCATCTACCGAAAACTCCGACATATATTTCCGCCTCAAACCATTCCGTCTGCACTCTGTATCATCTGCAGGATCTGACAACACTTCTGTTTGAAATTGTGATACTCCTTCACCTTATGATAACCGTTCTCCGCAATGCGCCGGCGCTCATCCTCATGTTCCAGATAATACCCTGCCTTCTCTACCGCATCTTCCATACTTTCGTAATAAACAAAATCCTCATCCGGTACGAACTCGCTGCACAGATCCTCCTGATAGTTCGACAGCACAAAACCGCCGCAACCCATGATATCCAGAATCCGCAGAGGAATGCCTTTTTGAATACTGCGCAGTGTCACATTCAGATGGATCTTGGCACATTTGATGGCGTAGGGTGCTTCCCGGTAATATTCCACACTGCCCATATTTCTGACATTCCGCAGGCCGCTCGCATCACTTCCGGTATACAGCGCCACATCATAATGCTCCGCCATCTTCTCCAGCATCCGTCTGCGTTCCTGCTCCGTCACCCGCATCGCCAGATAGTAATTGGCAAACACCCACGCCGGGGTATCGTAACTATCCTCTTTTTCCGCGATCAAAGGAACGGTCTTGAGCAATCGTTCCATGATATCCTGCGTCAGCGTCTGTTCCAAAAAGTTCACGCCATGGATCTGCTCCTGCGCATTCACTACGCCATCCAGAAATCCCTTGATATATTTGTCAAAACGGGTGTATTTATCAAAATAGCCATACTTCTCGCTGTATAACGAGCCCAGCATCGCAACCTCAGCTGCGTACTTTCTTTTGTGTTCCTCACCCGGTACGATCCGGTCATACGCCTCTGTATCGGCCGCCAGCGGCAGATAATAAACATGCGGTACGCCCTCCCTCTGCATCCGCTCTGCCTCGTGAGAATCAAAATGGAAGATATGATTTGTCTCCAAAAAAACCGTCATGGAGTACAGATGGATCGCCGGGCTGTCATACACCCAGGAAACATATTTTTTTCTGCACGCATACACCGCCGTTGCGATCACCGGAAAATAATTGAATGAAAAGACGATATCCGCAGCATCCTGCAAGATCCGTTCTGCGATCCGCCTGCAAAGATCCTCTCCGTTTTTTACTTCCGGACTGTCATAGGGAAAATCAAATACCGACACGGTATGCCCCAGTTCCGCAAGTGTCCGTTTCATTGTTTCGCTGCCAAATGCCGGCCAGTCCATCACCAGAATATTCATTACCCAACAGCCCTCTTACGCCAGCGGATCCGTTCCTACCGTGGATCCGTCCCAACTCTCGATGTATCCGCCTCCGGCACCTTCCTGCGCTACCTCCAGCATCTTTCTGGCAGACATTTTTTTCTGGTACTCCGGATTATCAAACAGATTTCCGTTGCCTTCTTTCACGCTATGTCCTTTTTCAAAAGAGATCGCGTCAAAATCTTTCCCCAGCCATACATAATCTCTTTCGCAAATGGTATTGGGATCAAAGAATTCCCCGCCCAGTCGGAAGGAATGCCAGTTGCGGATCTTGTATCTTCCCGAATCCCGCAGTGCTACAAATGTACCGTAAGTTTCAAATTCACTGAACGCACTCTGATGGATCTCCATCGGATCGATCGCACGCAGTATCTTTTCCCAATAGTTCTTTCCTTCCAGCGCCGCGTTCGCCGCGATCGCCGCCTTCAGCTCTTTTACCGTCGGTGCATGAAACATCAGGTGCTCGGAAATAAACGAGGAACGCACTACTTTGTGCAATCCCGGAATGAGTTTTTCCATCGTCTTAAAATACAATTCATGATACTCATTCTTATTGTCCAGATACGGCCTGCCATCTTCGGCAAACATCTTTACCGGTCTGCACGGAATGGTATCTCCGTCCCAGGTCATGTAATACTCGCCGTTACATTGCTCCGCCAGTTCCAGTTTTAAAAACTGCTGATAATACCATCCCACAGCCGGACGCGGAACTTCCTCACCGTTCAGCAGACCGCTCATATGGTCGTTGAGCACATCCCATACACTTCGGAACGGCAACAGGCTGTCTTCGTTCAGAAAACCGACGCGTTCTCCCAGTCCCAGTTCTTCCACCAGTTCCCCGACTCTGCTGCTGCCTACAAAGATCAGTCTGCCCCCCGGCAGCATTTTTACCATCCATCCGTACTGCGTTTTCAGTCGTTCAAAATCCTTGGGTGTGATAACGATATAGGTATCATACTCCGGCTCTTCTGCCGGCTCTTTTCTTTCCTCCGGCAGTTCTTTACAGCCGCGGATCAACGCACCGTTTTTTGAGAGATTAAAAAACTCTACCTGATCATAGCGGGCAATCTGTTCTTCCAGTCCCATTCGAAACCAGCAAAATGCCTCACTGGTCGGAACCATCCCCCCGTGCACTGCCGGAACCAATACCGATCCTCTGGATTCCGCATCGGCGTGATACGGCATACCTTCCGCATAGGTCTTGCCATCCGGATACGCCAGATCCTGCCCCACCAGGTAAACCTTTTTCGCTCCCAGTCTTACTGCCGTTTCCAGCGCAAGTCCTGCTACACTGCCACTGAAGCTCCACACCTCTTCCGAAGCATTCTCCTCATCCTCCGATCGCACGAAGCAGACCGGTCCCCGATACTGCTGCAGGTACTGCCAGTTCAGCCGTCGCTCCGCAACCAGCGGTATCCCATCCGTCTGCTCGCCGATTCCTTCAATATGCTCCCGCATCTGCACATACTGATCTGCTGCCGCCACCAAATCCGGTCGGATGCCTTCCCGAAACAGTCTGCGCAGCACGGTATTGACCGCAATGATCCCGTATTCACCTTTCCTCTCTCGCAAAAACTCCAGCGAATCGTCCAGCGAAGGTCCTGCTGATACTACGATCCAGTTTTTTTGACCAAAGCGTTCTTTTATCTGCGCAAAGCTGATCTGCTTATGCTGTTTGTTCATCCGCATATTGATCGCCGTGCGGCACCGCATACTGCGATCCAGTTCATAATTGGCTGCCGCCACTGCAACTCTGCCGTCACAAACGCTGCGATAAATTTCCTTCTTCTGCGGTGAGATATAGACTACCGCATCTTTTTCCGTCTCGATATTTTGCAGAAAGGTTTCCGCCAGTTTCTCCGGATCCGCACAATGCACCAGTTCCACACATTTGTCATCGATCCGTTCCAGCACACCGTATGCCTTTGCATATTCGATCATCACCGGATCCTCTTCATAGATCACCAGACGAACGGCACCTTCCGACAGATTCCACAACTGATACGGCAGATACCCCAGGCCCATCCCCAGGATATGATAGCATTCTTTTTCCGGCGCAAAAACCGAACGGGCGATACCATACGCCTCCCACATCGGGTCATAGGTGCTGTGCAAGGTGATATTCCTCTCGAGATCCCGTATCGTCAAAAAACCGCTGTCCGCGCTCTTCAGACAATACTGTCCCTCTTCCACTTCGATCCCCGTAAAGAACTGCATATACGAAAACAGCGCCGGAAGGAGCCTGCTCTCGGTGATGGCTACCGCGTCGGACACATCCGCAAAATGCTCCCGGATCGCAAGCGCTGCCGTAACGATCTGCTCCGCCAGTTGCGGCTGTTCCTGCTGCAACCCCGGCAGGATACGCTCGATTCCCTGTGCTGCCTGATTGTAGATCCGTCTTGCATCCCGCTCTCTTCCCGACAGCGTATACTCCACATACTCCCGGATCTGTTCGATGATCATTGCATCCTCATAGATCTCTTCCAAAAACTGTTCTGCCATAGTCTGCACCTCACGATCTCAATAAGTGTTCCAGCATACTTCCTGTGATATCCGTATCCGTATCATATTTGTAAGTCAGTTTATGGATCCCGCTCATCTTCATGATCTGTCTCCAGCGTTTTTCGGAATAGGGTCCCAGCATTTCCTGTTGCAGGACATGACACGGTTCCATACTGTACACCGGGATCTCTGCCCACGCATCCAAATGCCGTCTGCAGCAATTTGAAAAACACAGATGGAACAGGAAATAATGCAACAGACCGTCTTCATTCTCCCAATACCGGCGCAGCATTTCTCTGGTTTCCTGTATCAGGATATTGCTCTTGGGCGCATACAAAAACCAACTGTCAAACAAAATATGTTTGGTCGGATCCACACGCATGACAAAACTATAAGCAAACAGATCCGTTCCCTCCAACACGCTCAAAATATCCGTTGCGTCGGAGCAGAACACCGTCGCATCGATCCAAAGCCCGCCTCTTTCCGCCAGCAGTTCGATACGCAGCAGATCCGAAAAATGCGTGTTATTGATCACGCCTTCCTTCCATTTTTGAACCATGGATTCCGGCATCGTTACATACTCCGAAAAATTATCTGCCGTAAGTATCCGGACTTCCTTTCCGAATCGCTCCAGTGATGCGATGCATTTTTTCACAACCTCCGGTGCCTGCTCCAATCCCTGAAACCAGCAGCACCAGATCACATCTGCATCCGGCAGTTCCTTCCCGACAGCAAACTCCGGCAGATCCTTTGCGTAAGTATCTTCCAGATATTCGTAGATCAACCGTGTCGCTTTCAGATCATACCACTCGGTCTGTTCTTTTTTGTACTGTACCAGCCGCTCGATCATTTTGTATTCCGCGATCATCCTGGCATCCACTGCTTCCGGATGCTCCGACATCATCCGGTTCAGCGAAGATACAAACGAGCCGTAATCTTCCCTGTCGATCTGTTCCATCGCCTCCAACAGTACATTTGCAACCTTCTCGTTAATACTCATGAACCCCTCCGCAAAATATTATTTGCAATACCCCAATCGTTATCGTTCCATAAAATCTGTTCCCCAGCGGTTGACCAGCAAAAGCAGATTCCGATCCGTAAATTCATCCAGATCTTTTCTCTTGTTGAAACTCTGCCCGCCGGCATGATAGATAAAACTATTATGACAAATCCGCAGACGGTATCCCTTGGAACGGATCCGCAGACTCAGATCCGTATCTTCATAATAACCGGGCGTAAATGCTTCATCCATTCCGCCATACGCATCGATCACACTTCTTCGTACCAGCATGGCAAATCCGCAGAGGATCTTTGCATCCGCATACGGATTCTGCATCGGCTGATTTCGCAGATAAGCATAGTCGGTATAACTCTCCGGTGTTGCCAGCATCAGTTCGACGATCTGTCCTACACCGGCATAATTGCCGACGCATCCCGCCGCTCCGGTATCTTCCGATTCGTACAATCCCATGCGCAGCCAATACAATGCATTGTGTGTCATACGCGTATCGTTATTCAGAAAGAAAATATCTTCTCCCGGTGCCGCCACTTCTATGCCCTGATTGCACGCCTTGGGGAAGCCCTCATTCTTTTCGTTACAGACCAGCGTAATATCGTTTTGTTTCTGAAGATATTCCCGTGCCCCGTCCGTCGATGCATTATCCACGACGATGATAGAGTATTCATCCGCACCGGAAGTCCTGCGTATACTCTCCAGGCACTCGCGGATCAGTTTCTGCGACTGGTAGGATACGATCACGATCGCTGCCGGAGCAACACTTGTTTGCAGTGCATCCATCTTTTCCGATAAGCGTTGTTTTTCCGAAGCGTCCTTGCACAGATAACATGCATGCTGATACGAAAGCCACGCCTGTTTCTGATTGGTCTTACTCCGTTCGTCTCCGATCGCCTCATACAAACGGTATTCATCGAATGCTTTCTTCTCCCGGTACGCTGCGATCGCCGCCTGCGGTTCCACGAGCCTTTCTGCAGCCCGCTTCTCTGCATATTCTCCCTGCGCTGCCTGCAACATATGCAACGGTCTTAATTTGCTGCGATATTCCGGATTGGTAAACAGCCCTTTATTATCTTCCCGTACGAGATGCCCCCGTTCAAAACAGATCGAATCAAAATCCATGCCGATCCATTCCAGATCCGAAAAGGTCTGCTCGCTTAGTTCCAGCAGATCCCCTCCCTGCCGGAAGGTATTCCACTCCCGCAACAGACATTCCTGCGGGTAATATTCCAGCATATAATTCCCGTACAGTTCATACGCACTGAACCCGTTGGCGGTAAGCATTCCTTCTTCCGTTGCACGCAGGATCTTTTCCCAGACTGTATCTCCCGCAAGCGCATCGTTTGCTTCGATCTTCTCCAGGATCTCCCGCATGATCGCCCCACGGATCAACATATGCCCGGTCGAAAAGCTTTTCGTTATCTTTTTTTCCAATCCCGGGATCAGCCGCCCAAGCACTGCATCTTCGCCCTCTCCGGGTTTCGTTTGTATATCCAGCAGTGTAAGATCCTGCTTTCCGAAAAGCGAAAGATACCTGCACGGAACGGTATCCGCATCCCAGAACAGATAATCGTTGTCCCCGCAAGTTTTGGCATAAGCCAGCTTCAGGAATTCATCATAATATTGGTATGCAGTCTCCCGGATATCCGCTTCGGACAAAAAAGCTGCATCTTTATGCGCACTTACAAGGCGATGCACCTCGGCATAATCAAGCACATGGTCCGCATCGGAAAAATGTTCCGAATCGATCCCGCTTACCGAAGTTCTTTTCAGAAACTGTACTTCTCCGATCTCGGCACCCGAAAAGAACTCTGCCACCTCATTCCAAAGACATAGCAGCGCATCCTCCTGCGTCTGAATATGCGATACCAATTTCATCATACATCCGCTCCTCTTCTACATGATCCTTGCATCTGCAATCATCACCGGCTTGCCTGCCACTCTGCAACGCTGCATTACCGGATCCGGATCTCCGTAATAAGCGTCTGCCAGCCCGATGGAAAGATCCGCATCCGGCGTTTCATCCAGAATCCCCCATCCGGCAGATCTATACTCTTCCACGATCCTGCGATATTCCAGCCACAGTTGCCGGTCAAACAGATCCGCAGAAATTGCCACCGACGGATGCGGTCTCCAGATCAGCGCGATCTCTTCCTGCTTCTCCGCAAAGATACGCAACACATCTTTCAGTTTGGTCAGTGCCTGTTCCTGATGCTGATACAAAGAACAAACCGCATTCATAAACAAAACGGTTTTCTTTTTTTCACCGTTTGCTTTATACAGCACACTCTCCCAAGACTGGGGAATATCTTTTTTGTTTTGCTCTTCCTGCTGCATCGCCATCACTTCCAGTTTTTCCTCCCAGATCTGTGCGGTATCCTCTCCGCAAAAGCTTACCAGTTCTTCGATGTAGAGCTGACGGATCTCTTCGTTTTCGATCCATACTCTGTCCGCGTGCATCACTCCCGGAATCTTCATAAAATACCGTGTTGTCTGCCGCAGTTTCTGATCTTCCGGTTCATACCCGCCCAATTTAAAATAGGGTACATAGATGAGCTGCTCCGTATATTTTTTCAGTTCCGAAGTAAAATACGCCGGCGGTAACATATAGGTGTAATTGAATCCGTCATAACCATTCTGTATATAGATCACATCCGGATGAACGGCGCGGATATCATAGTTCTGATAGTTTGTTATATTCAGATCCTGCGGATAGCCTGCCACATCATAATGCATTTCTCCCGGATTGCCGGCGGCGTCTTTATCATAGAACGGCAGGGGCATAACGGTTACATGCACATCCGGATCCGCGATCGCCTTTCGGTAGATCGGATCCAGGCTTTCCCACAGATCACTGCGAAACGGAAGGAACAGGATTTCTTTTTTCTCCTTCAGATCCGCTTGTATACTGTCTTCCAGCGCATCCAGTGACGCTCCCATTTCCTGCATCACCACATCGATCCCCCGGTCTGACTCCCCGGTCAATACCTGCGCCGTCTCATAGATATATTCACAATAGCGCTCAATACACGAAACCGTAACCGTACCTTCTCCGTCCCGGTTTTCGATCTCTTCTCCGATGCGGATGATCCCCTCCTGGCTCTGTTCCAGCAAGTCCAGACACTGCTCCGGATTGTTTCCGGCTGCAGCGGACAGCATTCCGTGGATCTGCCGCAACAATCCGCAAAACTCGGATGCCCGTTGTTTGATGCGCGGCGGACACTGTTCCCGTTCTTTGTTCAGATCCTCCCTGTGAAAGCGGTATACATACGGATTTCCGCTTTCCAGTCTTTCCGCGATATAATCTTCCTGTATCTGATAGAGCGGATATTCGTGTATTCCGCCTTTTCGTACCACTCTCAGATAATCTCCGTATTCCACTTTCAATACCGCATCATACCCGGCCGGTACATTGATCATCGTCGTCTCAAAGGGGATCTGAACCACCCGGTTCACGCATTCGATCGGATACTTGTGATCGTGATGCGAACACCAGAACGGCATCAGTACCACCTCTTTTGCGCCTTCCGACGGATACAGGCATGACAGTCGCTCGCCGATCTGATACAACTGTCTGCGCAGATGATTCTTTCGATCCAGTTTTACCTGATAGGTTTCCTCCACCATCTGCAGCAATTCCAGTCCGGACTGCGGAGGATCATCCCCATCGATGCCTTCGATCGCGCCCACTTCCAGTACCGAGTTCACCAGCTTTCGGCGCACCTCTTCCTCTCCCGGATCGGGTGCTACATAATCCAGCACAAACACATCGATCCCCGCTGCATAAGGAAAGCCATGATACTTTTCCAACTCTTCTTTTTCAAAACTGATACCGCCGCGATTCACCACACGCGTGATCATCTGCCAGTACTCTTCATTTTCAAAGGTCAGGGTCACATACCGCTCCGGCAATTCCGGCACCGCATATTTGTGAAACTTGATATAATCGTCCCGCAGCATGCAGATATCCAGATCATCATCCCACGGCACATATCCGCCGTGACGCACCGCTCCCAATAAAGTACCGCAATCCGCAAACCACTGAATCCCGTACTTTTTGCATACGCGCGCCACTTCATCCAGCACTTCCAGCTGCGCTGCCCAAGAGCGTTTCATCATTCCGCTGATATAAAAGCCTTCCCTGACTTCATCGTAGAAATACTCTTTTGGAAAAGTCATGACTGCTCCTCCGCTTGTTTCTCGTCTATAAATTTCAGCACAAGATCCGTATCATCGCATCCGTAATCCTGCAGGTATACCCGTTTTCCTGCTTCTGCCGCTTTTTCCGAAAGCATCCCCTGATCTCCGTAAAAAAGATCACAACACCTCACGGCCTGCTCCATATCCCCGGACAGATCACAGATTCCGTATCCTTCCGTTCGATAATCGTCAATCAGTTTTTCATAAGCCCGTTTCATTTGCGGCGCCGTCAGATCCATAGCCATATCCTTCTCTTCGATAAATCTTCCCGGCACCCACCATAGCAGATAGCGCTCCTGCTGCGTTTGAAAGAAGCGCAATATCTTTTCGATCTTTGCCACAGCCGCTGCGCTGCTGATGATCATTTCACGCACTGCAGTATAAAACAGCACAACACATCTGCCGTCCGCCTGCAGCGCAATATTAATTTGGTCCGTGGTCTGAATGGTCCTCTCTCTCTCTTCGATCTTGTTACCGACTTCACGCATCTGTTTTGCATAGAACGGATAGCCATGCAGTGACGGCTCCCGCGCCGGCATCATAAAACGATCTCCGAATCTTTTTTTCAATACCTCATCATACACCACCGGAACCGGCATACGGATATTTTCAAATGGCAATTCCACTACATTTTCCAGCCATTCTTTCGGAAATTTCTTACTGCGGTCTTTTGCATATTCATCATATCGTGTCAGGTAATCCGCATCCTCCGACGGTGTCAGACGGCACACCTGATCATACAGTATCTCCAACTGATTGCCGATGGGCCGGTCGGTTGAAAACTCATACCCGGTCTCGTGCTGCAGTTCCACCAGGGCATACGCCAGCATTTCATTTAAACGGCTGTCGGTTACAAACTTGCCCTCTTCCTGCGACTGCTTTGCGGATTGTCTGCTCAGCGCTATGGCCGAATCGATCCTGGCCAACAGCCCCATAATATATTCTTCTTCCTCTTTATTTCTGGGAATATAATAATACGGATAGATATCGGGACCTACCAGAAACGGACAGCCATGCCATTTCTGCAGATGTTCTCTTTCAAACGAAAGATCCCTGCCGTTCACCATATGTGAAAAATTCATGCAATACCAGTCTCGCGTATACGGATTAAAGATCTGATAATCCTCCCCCGTATGCTCCGCCAGTTTCGGAAACAGTTCCGTAAAACGGATGTAATCATCCCGGACCATACCGATATCGATATCATCATCCCACGGAATAAAACCGCCATGCCGGACGGTTCCCAACAGCGTTCCGTACACGGCAAAAAAACGAATGTCCTGCGACTTACAAAACTCCTTCACATCTTCGAGTGCCTGCAAACCTGCTGCCCAGCAGCGTTTCATAACCTCGCCGACCACAAATCCGTCTCTTGTTTCCCGCTCATAGAATTGTTCCGAAAACTCCAGCCCCCGCATCCGATCTCCCGTAATACATGTTCTTTCAAATCTGCTTATTGTACTTTTCCTGTCAGGATATCCCCCAGAAAAGTTCCATCCTGCTTGGTATCTTCCAGTTTATAGGTCAGTTTATGCACATCACTCATTGCCAGGATCTGCTCCCAGCGCTTCTCCCGCGATGCTTTTCCCAGTTCATATTGAAGAATGTGCGCCGGCTCGTTACTGAACACCGGTATCTGCTCATACTCCTGCGTATACTGCTTGCACGCAATGCTCATCATCAGATGGAAGATATAATAGTGACTGACCTTATCTTCCTTTTTCCAAAAAGCAAACAGCATTTGCTTCGTTGCTTCCAGTATAGCGCTCTTGCGTTTGGCCAGCATAAACCAGTTATCAAAAATGATATATTCGCTCACATTTCCGGAACGATACAAAAACAGATCTTCGTTCTCCAGTACCGGCAATATCTGTTTTGTCCCGGATATAAATGTCGTTGCATCGATCCAGCATCCGCCGTATGTGGTCAGCAATTCCAGTCGTACCAGATCCGCATAATGCGCTTTGCCGATCTTTCCGTCACGGTATTTTGCTTCGATATACTCCGGCAGTCTGACATAGTCCGCCATCGTATTCTCATCCAGGATCACGATCTTTTTTCCCAGTTTTTTTAGGGAACGGTAACAACACTGCACGATCTCCGGAGCATTTTCAAGGCCCTGCAGCCAACTCCACCAGATCGTATCCCGTTCCGGCAGGATGTTTCCGATATCGCTTTGTTCTTTTACCGAAAGGCCAACCTGACTGTAATCCGTCTCACACAGTCGATAGGCCAGTGAGATGCTTCTCAAAAAACCGAATTCGTTTAGCGCCATCCGGTTCTCCATTTGTCTGGTGAGCAATCGCAGTTCCGCCTGAAAACGCGCATCCACCCATTCCGGATGTTCCTGCGTTTCCCGCATCAACAGCTGATAGGCTTCTTCCTGTTTGTCCAGCTCGATCAGATCATACGCCTGTAATAGCAATTCCGTAATATTATCCATACACTTTTCCTATTCTCATCCGAGACCGATCAGATACAGTTCCAGCATTTTACCGGTCTGCTCCAACACACCGTTTTCCTGTGCGTGCAACAGCAGTTTTTCCATTGCCGTATTCAGCAATCCTCTTTCCTGCAATGCCTGTCGATTCTTTCCGATCATCCTGCAACGCGCGTCATAATAATTTGCCATATTGGATGATACCCCTTCGATCCGCATATCTGCCCATAGCAACGGTTGATCAACGATACCGATCCGATCCTGCATCGCAAAACGCAGCGCCAGATCCCAGTCTTCCAATGCTCTCAGGTTTTCATCAAATCCGCCCAGTGTCAAAAAGGTATCGCGTCGGATCACCATCGTCGGCGTATCCGCAAAATTCCGTTCCAGCAGCACACTTACCTGCTCTTCCTCTTTGGGCATCTGTGTTACGATCTCACGCCCGCCGCTCAATTCCGCACGGATCGGATGTGTTACCAGACAACACTCCGGATGTTCCTCCAGGTATTTCATCTGGGTCTGCAATTTGTTCTCTTCCCACAGATCATCGCTGTCCTGAAATGCGATCCATGCACCCTTTGCCAGTTCTGCCCCGGCATTTCTGGCATGACCGGCTCCGCCATTCTTCTCCAGTTTATGAAAGTGCACCCGCTCATCCGTAAACTTACGCACAACCGCCTCGGTATCATCAACCGATCCGTCATCAACGATCAATACTTCCTGTATACAAAAAGTTTCCCCCTGACCCTTTTGTTGCAAAACACTTTTCAAAGCATTTCCGATCAGCTGCGCTCTGTTATAGGTCGGTATGATCACACTTACATTTCTCAATAACACATCCCCCGTAATTCTACACGATACGCGCGATCACCTGCTGCAGATACTCCGGCTCCTCGATCCCCGGTATCTCACGGCCTTTGATCCGCTCATCCGCACTGCAATACTTATACGGTATCTTCACCTGATACAGGTCCTGCAGCCCGC
>JAFXQR010000118.1 GCA_017526985.1 Lachnospiraceae bacterium | reverse complement strand
GCTTCGGCAAGGCTTCGAAAACTGCTTTATCTGCCCCGGCTTCCATGTATACTCCGCAGACTTTTGTCCACCTCACCCGCCCTTCGGGCACCCTCCCCTCAAGGGGAGGGCAAGAGTTTTTCGCCACAGCAACGGAGCTCGACAACTACGAATTTATCAATAGTTACGTCCAAAATATTTCACAATATTTGGTTGTCATAACATGGAAAATGTTATATAATATTAACGATTTAGAAGGTGTATGTATACTTTAGAAATAACGGAATCCTGACGATATATATGGTACAGTTGGTGAAAATTTTCTCTCACGGACAGGGAGAACATAGGCGGCAGGCCAGATAGAAAGCAGGGAAGCGTAGAGGCCCGGAAGGGTGCGCACATTCCTGCTTTGTTTTGTTTGTGAGAGGATGTACTGATCGGAAGGAGAGTGAGCGAAAGATATGGTCAATTCACATGTATTTTCCTACATCAATGTGCTGGATAAGGCGGCGGATGCGGCGTGGCTGAGAAATGAAGCCATCTCAAACAATATCGCCAATATCGATACGCCGGGCTATAAGCGGCAGGATGTGGCGTTTGAGGATGAGCTGATCCGTAATCTGAATAAAGTCGAGTATGATACTATGGATGCGCGGGTGTATAATATGAAGCTCTCGCGGATCGAGCCGAGAGTGTTTACCGATGCGGCGTCGTTTTCTTATCGCTTGGATGGCAACAATGTGGATATCGATACAGAAAATGTCTATATGGCAGAGAATCAGGTGACCTATAACGGCCTGATGCAGTGTATCAAGAGCGAGTTTGCCAACCTAAAGGCGGCAATGGGATCCGGCAGTTAAACATTGATATGTATCGAAGGATAAACACTTCGTTTGCCGCATTCTTCTTTGGATTACAGTTTTGTTAAACAGGAACGGTTACTCACAAGGAGAAGATAGGCGAGATAAGACCGTAGAAGGAGAAAAGCTATGGCATTATTTACATCATTTGATATCACGGCAACAGGACTGACGGCAGAGCGCTACCGTATGGACACCATTGCGGAGAATATTGCAAATGCAAATACCACACGTACGGCGGACGGTACACCATATCGCCGCAAAGTGGTCGTGTTTGAAACACAGGAGACACAGCAGGATCGACATTCCTTTGGACATGTGCTCTCGGAAGTAGTAGGCACCGGCCGGGCACAGTTGAATCACAACCGCAATATTGTGAGCGACGATCTGATCGGCTATGGTGTGAAGATCCCGAAGATCAGTGAAGACGAAGAAACGCCTATGAATATGGTTTACGATCCGTCCCATCCGGATGCGGATGAAAATGGTTATGTGACCTATCCGAATGTGAATACCATCACGGAGATGACCAACCTGATCGATGCCAACCGTGCATATGAGGCAAATGCAACGGCGTTCCAGGCAAGCAAGTCCATGGCAACTACGGGCTTGAATATCATGAGTTAGTTTTTTATAAGCAGCGGAGGTAAAAGAGATGCCGGCACCTTCCATTCATGAATTACGAAATAACTCGATCACGCAATCCCATCAGGTGGGGAAGAACTCAAACCGGGTGGAAGAGAAGCGGGATATGTTCGGCGCCATCTTCGGAGCGGCGCTCAATAATGTGAATACAACCAATAAGTATCTGTCGGATGCAGAAAACGAAGAGATCAAGCTGGCCATGGGGCAGGCAACCAGTACCCACGACCTGGCGATCGCATTGCAGAAAGCATCCACAGCCTTGCAGTACACGGTGACGGTGAAAAACGCCTTTATGGAAGCTTACCGTTCACTGATCAACATGCAGATTTAAGGGGCACCGTATGCTCGTGGTGTAACAGATAAGGAGTGGTAAACTATGGTAGACCGTATTATGGCGTGGTTCCGAAACCTGCCGAAGCGTTTACTGGACTGGTGGGAAAAATTCTCCAAAAAACAGAAGATCACGATCGTTGTGCTGAGTCTGGTGACGATCGCGGCGTTTGTCGGCCAGATCCTTTTTGCGACCAGGCCGGAATATGTGACGATCCATACGGCTACTTCTGCCAAAGAAGCACAGGAAGTCATTAATCTGCTGAACGAGAATGATATTGAAAATAAAGTATCCGAAGATGGTATGGTCATCAGCATCAACCGTAAGGACTACACCACAGCGGTGTTGCTGCTGGGTTCCAATTCCATCACTACGGATGCGTTTACTATCGATAATGTGACGAATGGCGGTTTCTTCTCGACGGAATCGGATACTCAGAAGAAATATGTGGTATATCTGGAGCGAACACTGGAAGATACCCTGGAGAGCCAGGATGCGGTGCGTACGGCCATCGTTAAGCTGAGTATTCCTGAGCAGAACGGGACCCTGATCGCTCAGAATAAAGAATCCTATGCGGCGGTAACGCTGGATCTGGTGGACATCTGTACCTACGACCAGGCGGCAGGCTATGCCCGTCTGGTGGCTACGGCGCTTGGCAATGACAGCACCAATAATGTGACGATCATGGATACCAAGGGCTCCCTGTTGTATGCCGGGGCAGAAGCGACGTCCACCTTTGGCGCCGCCAGCTCCCAGGTGGATCTGCAGAACAAGATCTCCAGCGATGTGCGCAACGAAGTGATCCGTGTGCTGGCAGCTACTAAGCAGTTTTCCTCCATCGATGCGGCGGTGCGTATATCCCTGGATATTTCCGAAACTTCCTATACGCAACATAATTATCACAATGAAGAGGGGGAAGGCGACGGTGTACTGGCCAGCCGCGATACCTATAATTCGCTGAATGAAGGCCAGGAAGGCGGCGTGCCGGGGACGGACTCCAATGTAGAGACCGGCTATGTTTATGAAGGCGGCGGCTCCAGCAGGGCTACCGTCAGTGAGACTTCGGAAGATTTCCTGCCGGATGAGGACATCACGGAGAAATATACCCCGGCGGGCAGCATCGACCGGGATAATTCTTTTGCGACCATTACCTTGCTGACCTATAACATCATCCGCGAAGATGATGAAAAGGAAAAAGGCAATCTGGAAGGTATTACCTGGGAGCAGTTCAAGCTGGCCAATGACGCCAGACGACCGCTGGAAGTGGAGCAGGACTGGTATCAGGCAGTCTCCACGGCAACGGGCATTCCGGTAAAGAACATCACGATCCTGTCGTTTGAAGAGCCGTTCTTTGTGGATCATGAGGGAATGGCCATCAGCCGTACGGATATCATCCAGATCGTGCTGATCGTGCTGATCCTGGGATTGCTGCTCTTTGTGATCCTGCGCAGCATGCGTCAGGCCAGAGTGGAGGAGCCCGAAGCCGAGATTTCCATCGACGATATCCTGCAGTCCACGATACCGCAGGCGGAGCTGGATGAGATTGGTGTGGAGGAGAAATCCGAAGCCCGCAGGATCGTGGAAAAATTTGTGGAAGACAATCCGGAACTCGCAGCGAACCTGTTGCGTAACTGGTTAAATGAAGACTGGGATTAGTAACCTAATTTGGAAAGGTAACAGACAACTATGGCATCCAACGATACCACACTGACAGGAATACAAAAAGCGGCAGTGCTTCTGATCTCTTTGGGACCGGAGCTGTCTTCAACGGTGTTTAAACATCTGAAGGAAGAAGAGATCGAGGATCTGACGCTGGAGATCGCCAACACCCGCAGCATCTCGCCGCAGGTGAAGGAAGATGTCATCAATGAGTTTTACGAGATCTGTCTGGCACAGCAGTATATCGACGAGGGTGGTATCAAGTACGCCAAGGAACTGCTGGAAAAGGCGCTGGGTACCGAAAAGGCGCTGGATGTCATCGGCAAGTTGACCGCCTCCCTGCAGGTCAAGCCTTTCGAATTTGTGCGTAAGACCGATGCGACGCAGCTGCTCAGCTTTATCCAGGACGAGCATCCGCAGACTATCGCACTCATTTTGTCCTATTTGTCACCGACGCAGTCGGCGCTTATCATCTCGGCACTGCCTCAGGAAAACCAGGCGGAAGTGGCGAGGCGTATCGCGCAGATGGATCGTACCAGCCCGGATGTCATCCAGGAAGTGGAACGTGTGCTGGAGTCCAAGCTGGCAAACCTGGTCAACCAGGACTACACGCAGATCGGCGGCGTAGATCAGGTGGTGGAGATCTTAAACTCTACCGACCGTGGTACCGAAAAACACATCATGGAGATCCTGGAGATCGAGGATCCGGAGCTGGCAGACGAGATCCGCAAGAAGATGTTCGTCTTCGAGGATATCCTGCTTTTGG
>JAFXQR010000117.1 GCA_017526985.1 Lachnospiraceae bacterium | reverse complement strand
TTCCGAATTCAGCTCGCTGGTTTTTCGATCCAGAAGAAGTTTGCCCTGATGAAGAAAAAGCAGCTGGTCACATAAATCCTGCAATTCGCGCAGAGAATGACTGCTGATGATCACAGTCAGTTTGCGTTCAGCTACTTCGCTGCACAGCAGCTGGCGGATGGCCTGGCGGACTACCGGATCCAGTCCGTCAAAGCTTTCGTCAAGCAGAAGGTAAGGTGTTCTTGCGGCCAATGCCAGGATCACAGCGGCCTGCATACGCATACCTTTGGAAAAACGACTGATCCTTTTGGATGGATCGAGATGAAGACCATCACAAAGTTTGACAAATGTATCCTGCGAAAAAGATGGATAATAGGAGGCGTAGAATTTTGCCATCCGTTGCATATTGCTGCCTTCCGGAAAGTATGGATCATCCGCAAGGAAAAAAATCTTCTCGCGGGCAGATGCGGTGATGTCAACGCGTTTGCCGGCAATGCGTACCTCACCTTCTAATGGATGGTAAACGCCACTGATACAACGAAGGAGTGTGGATTTGCCAGCTCCATTAGAACCTACCAACCCACAGACGGTGCCGCGTTCTATTCGAGTAGAGATCCCTTTCAGGATCATTTCACCCCATAATCCTTTTGATAGATTTTCGAGTTCAATCATTGGTCTTCACCTCCGTAGACTTCCTTTACACAGTTTATGATCTCATTTTCGGTGATCCCTGCCAGACGAAACTTTGCCAGATATTCCTTTAGTTCTTTCAGTTCCTTGATATGTTCGGTGCGAAGAATCTCTTTTGCTTCCCGGGAGATGAAAACGCCCTTTCCGGGCACGGATCTTGTGATACCCCTTCGTTCCATTTCGATAAATGCTTTTTGTATTGTATTGGGATTCACGGAAAGGCGTGCAGCAAGCATACGTGTACTGGGCAGCTGGTCACCCTCAGACAGTATATCGGTAAGAACAAAGGTTTCTGTCTGATTGATCAGTTGTTCGTAAACAGGGATATGGCTTAATGGATCGATCTGAAACATTCGGTCTCCTCTTTATATACAAAATCAACTGCACTAGTGCGACTAGTACAGTTAAAAAATACAACAGTTTGCATGGGGTGTCAAGATGTTTTTCATATTGCTCGATATTGCTTGCCAAACGAAAAATATTCTTGACTTTTCAAGTAAGTTCAGTAAAATGGGAATGTAACTTAATTTTCATAGATTTTATAAGGATTTGGAGAAGTCAACTCCGTTTTTGTCTGAAATGAAGACAGCAATTTGGAAGGAACAGGGGAATGAAAACAAAAGGTTTTTTGGCTGGTTTTGAGCTGATCGAGTCTTTGGGATACCGCAAGGATGTGGAAGAGGAAGAATCGGAAACGGGAAATGACCAGACTGCAGAGGCGGAAAAGTATATTAATGCATCCGGGGAGACAGAGAAGAAAGAAACTAAGGATGATTCGGAAGAGTGATCATCTGTTTTGATGCGAAAAGATAGCGGAAACAGGGAACCACAGGCGTGATCCTGTGGTTTTTTATTTGCCGACACAGTCTATGGACGAAAAAGTAAGGAAAGGGTATAATTGTTATTGTGGCAAAAAGGGAAGACCGCAGAAAGGGGAAGGCAGTGATGGGAAAGAATGGTACGAGACCGCCGATGGGGTGGAACAGTTATGATTATTATGATACGACGGTCAATGAAGAACAGATCAAGGCGAATGCCGATTATATGGCGAAGCACTTAAAGCCCTATGGCTGGGAATACATTGTGGTGGATATTGCCTGGTATTCCAAGGAGGCGGGGCAGAAACGTGATCGTTTCCAGTATGTGCCCTTTGCCCTGATGGATATGGATGAGTACTCGAGACTTTTGCCGGATGAGAACCGGTTTCCTTCGGCAAAAGACGGAAAAGGCTTTGCGCCGCTGGCAGAGTATGTTCATTCGCTGGGGCTGAAATTCGGCATTCATATTATGCGCGGGATCCCGCGTCGTGCAGCATATCTGCGCACAAAGATCAAAAATACAAGTCTGACGGCAAATGAGATCGCGGATCCGAACTCCATCTGTTTCTGGAATCCGGATATGTACGGGGTAAATCCTAAGGCGGAAGGCGCGCAGGAATACTATGATTCCCTGCTGGAACTCTATGCGCAGTGGGGTGTGGATTTTATCAAATGCGATGATATCTGCCGTATGGATGCACCGTCCAGCAGAGAAGAGATCGCCATGCTGCACAAGGCTATCGAAAAATGCGGACGGGACATTGTGCTCAGCCTTTCTCCGGGACCGGCCATTTTGGAAGAACAGGAGTTTTATCATGAGAACGCCAATATGTGGAGGATCACGGACGATTTCTGGGATGACTGGCGACTGCTGCGGGATATGTTTGACCGCTGTAAAAACTGGCAGCCTTTTGTAAAAGACGGAGGCTTTCCGGATTGTGATATGCTTCCGGTAGGCAGTCTGGGAAAAGGCTTTGGGGATGAACGGTTCACGCGTTTTACGCCGGATGAGCAAAAGACCATGATGACACTGTGGTGCATCTTCCGTTCGCCTTTGATGATCGGCGCGGAACTGACCAAGCTGGACGAGGAGACGCTGAAACTGTTCACCAACGATGCGCTGTATGAGATGCAGAAAACGATCCGTACATCCCGGGAAGTCTATCGGGATGAGGAATATATCATTTGGACCGGAGCATCGGATGCGAAGGGGTATATCGCGATCTTTAATATTTCGGTGAAAGCTTTGGAGATGCCGATGGAGCGCTTGAAGCAGGCGGCAGCGGCAGATGCGGAAAAGCTTGTTCAGGGAAGCGGTGTGGAGATCTGGTCCGGAGAAAGCGCAGATACTGTAAAGGCGCGGATGATACCGGCTCACGGCAGTCTGTTATATGCGATTTGATTTTTGGATGAGACGATAAAGACAACGAAAAGAGGGCAGAGAGATGGAGATCAGCAGAGAAGAGATCGCGGCAAAACACGCAATGGGGGCATTATGAAAAAAGAGATCATAAGGGATGTGTTCTTTCTCGGACAAAAGTCGGAAGAGGCGACCAAAGAAGACGCCCAGATCATAGAAGATCTGAAGGATACCTTAAAGGCAAATCACCAGCGTTGTGTGGGAATGGCGGCAAATATGATCGGGTATCGGAAACGGATCATCATCGTATCCATGGGTTTTATGGATGTGGTGATGGTCAATCCGGTGATCCTGCAGAAGATGCAGCCGTATGATACGGAGGAGGGATGTCTTTCCCTGGATGGCGTGAGAAAGACAAAGCGTTTCCGTAAGATCAAAGTGCAGTACCTGGATGAAGCATTTCAGCCGCATACGCAGGAATATGCCGGAGAGATCGCGCAGATCATCCAGCACGAATGCGACCATCTGGACGGAGTGATCATTTAGTTTGAATATTTGGTAACTATAAGAATAGCCCGAAGCACTTGCTGCTTGGGGCTATTTTGAATGATCACAGATAATTTAATATTTCCTCCTGGCTGCCAGCCTGGGGAAATTCTTCATAGATCGGGCAGGGGATGTGCGGCTCAAAGGCACGGTCATGAAACCAGGTGCACTGCACGGCGGTCATACCGATCTTGCGGGCAGCAAATAATTCCCGGGACCCTCCGTCTCCTACATAAACGCATTCCTCTGCTTTTACCTTTAGGTTCTGCAGCATTCGCTGATAGAGTTCCGGATCCGGTTTGCAGATCCCCTGTTCATACGAGATGAGGGCCTCGTCAAATAACGGGAACAATGGGCAGGCACGGATCATATCCCGTTCATCGGAAAAAGTATTGGTGATCAATCCGACCGCAACTCCGCGGTTGTGTAATTCCTGAAGCAAGCGAATAGATGCTTCCGGTATCGCCGCAAAGGTATAAGAAAGGGCTTCCCGGCGTTTTCCTGCAGCCAAAGCCACATTTTCTTCGGAATAAAAACCGATCTCCTTTAAGGTAATCGTGAGCCCTTCTTCAATGGTATATTTCCCGGTGCTGCGGTCATGCTCTGTGGCATGCCATGCTTTTCGGAATACGACCGGATCCGCGCCGAGATCGGCTGCGATATCTTCACCGAAATAGGTCTTTCCTTCAAACAAAGTCACCAGTGTTTCAAACATATCAAAGATCACAGCCTTGATCATCATGGTTCTCCTTTATGAAAACATTCCAACAGATACTGTTATCCGAAGTCATTATAACATAGAAATCGGCGGGGGAAAAATCGGACTACAGTAGGAGTTTGTTTTTCTATTGACAAAACTGTACATCTGCTGTATATGTATATATGCACAGTGAATACACAGAGGCCGGGAGAACAGAATGATCACTTTTTCGGATGTACAAAAGAATAGAGGAACATTTGCATTGCAGGAGGTCTCTTTGGAGATACCGGAGGGAGAGATCTGCGGGCTGGTAGGAAGAAACGGGGCGGGAAAAACGACGCTGCTGAATCTGCTGCTTGGGTTGCTGCAACCGGATGCCGGGAGTCTGCAGGTGGACGGCTTGGAGTATGACGGCAACGAAAAAGAACTGCGGAAGCGGTTGGGCTGCGTTCTGGTGGATGAGCTGTTTGAAGGGCGGCTGACTTTGGCGGAGAATGCAGTGTATTTCGGCAGTTTCTATGATGCGTATGATGACGACCTATACCGGGAACGGCTGGAACAGTTCCGCTTGTCACCGAAAAAGAAGTTTAAGGAACTGTCCAAAGGTGAGAAATTGAAGTGTCAGTTTGCCTTTGCACTGGCGATACGGCCGAAGTACCTGATCCTGGATGAGCCGACGGCAAACTTTGATCCGGAATTCCGGGAAGCGTTTTGGAAGATCTTAAAAGAGTTTATCGTGGATGGCGAGCATTCGGTTTTGCTCGCAACGCATCTGACGGAGGACCTGGACCGGATGGCGGATTATCTGTTGTTCCTCGATGGTGGGGAACTGATCTTTTCCGGGGATATGGAAAACTTTCGTGACAGCTATCGTATCGTGAGTGGAGAAGACTATCTGATCCGCAATATCCCGGAGAAAAATGTGATCGGATCGGAAAAAGGAGCCTACGGGACGAAGGCACTGGTAAAGCACAAGAGAAGCGTTCCGGAAGAATTGACCAGTGTGCCGCCGACGATTGAAGAGTTTATGTATTTTCATTCCGTGGGACGGCGAGAGTAAGGGAGATGAATTGAGATGTTGAAAAAACAATGGAAGGACTATTTTCTCACTGGCAGGATGCAGTCACTCCGTCCGATGCTGGTCTATATCGAGATCTTCATACTGCCGGTTTATATACGGCTGGTGATACTCGGAAAAGACAACTTCTCCTGGAAGGGGGCCATAGGGGAGACGGTAATGGTGATCGCGTTTTTACTCGTTGCACTTTCCGAAATGACGCATCCGATCCGACCGGGGAAAATGTATTATCTGTGTCCGAGAAGCAGAGAAGAAAGACTGCGGGAGATCAGGGATGCTTATCATTTTCGCTGTGGGATGCATCTGATCGTGATGAGTGTTATGTGCGGAACATTGTATCTGATGAAGGGTGTCAATGTATACTCGGCGGGATATATTTTCCTGAACGGAATACTGGCGAGCTTTTTAAGCCAGGTCAGTAATCCGAATAAATCGATGCTTTTGAATCTGTTTTTGACGCCGGCAATCATTATGGGAAGTTTTTTTCAGTTTGCATTGCCGACCGAAAAACTGCAAAAAGAGGATATCATCTTTTTGATTTGTTGTGCGGTATTCTTTTTGATCGCGATCCTGCCGGCATTTCGGGCTATGAAAAAGTGCATTGATCGGGAAATCGAAGCTGCAGCCGTTTGCGAGGAGGTACAAGACCATGCTTAAGATAACCATACTGCCACAGGGAACACTGGCCATCTATGAGCAGATCATTAACCAGTTGAAGAATGCGATCGTCAGTGGTGAGTTGAAAGCGGGAGAGGCACTGCCGTCCATCCGGAATCTGGCAGCGGATCTTTCCGTCAGCGTGATCACGACCAAACGCGCCTATGAAGAACTGGAAAAAGAGGGACTGATCCGTTCCGTGGCAGGAAAAGGTTTTTATGTCTGCGAATACAATACGGATTATCTGAAGGAAAAACAACTGATGATGCTGGAAAAACGATTGGGAGAATTGATCGGGGATGCGAAACATGCCGGGATCAGCAAAGAAGATTTTCTGGAGATGGCGGAAGCCTTGTTTGATATAAAGTAAGAGGATTAAGAGATGAGTGAGTTTTGTCTTCAGTTTGAAAATGTAAACGGAACGGGAAGAAAATTTCGATTGCAGGATGTGAACTTTTCGCTTGAACCGGGATATATCTATGCGATCGCCGGTGAGAACGGTGCCGGCAAGTCCACTTTGATGAAGTATATTCTGAGTGAGAAAAAATTGTACACCGGAACGATCCGATTGGAAGGCGAAGATATCGCAGGACGCCACCGGCCGGCGATGCAGCAGATCGGATTTGTTTCCGAAGACAACCGCTTTTTTAATGAACGCTCTGCAATACAGAATGCGCAGCTGCTTGGGTGTTTCTATGATGGGTTTGATATGGATCTGTACAAGCAGACATTAAAGGAAATGGAAGTGGCACCGGAACGCACCTATTTTAAGATGGCACGTGGTGAAAAGATCAAGATGCAGCTGGCGTTTGCCATCGCACATAAAAGCAAGTTGTTACTCTTGGATGAGGCGACGGCCGGACTGGATCCGGTATACCGTATCGAATTGTTTCGGGTATTGCGCAAACTTTTGGCGGAAGAAAATGTGACAGTATTGATGAACAGTCACAATATGACGGAGATCGAAAAGAATACGGATTATACTGCCATTATGAAAGACGGCAGACTGGAGGCGTTTCATGAAAGTATTTAAACCGGATGAAAAACAGCAGCAGATATTGGAAGATTTTTTTCTGGAAGAGACTACGTATTTTCCGAATCATGTGTTGCTGAAATTTTTGGCATATTTTCTGATGAGCATCGGATCGATATTGATGTTGATTCCGTATGGGGAAATACGGGAAGATAAAAGTGTCCTGGGCATCACGGCGATGCTGTTTGTGATGGGAACTTACTTTTATGCAACACAGTATGCAACCTACACGGAAACGCTGTGGAACAAGGTGGTGCAGGTAAAAGAACTGGTCAAATATCTGCCGGTGGAACGGATGCAGATCACCATTTTCCGGATACGAAAAGTTTTGAAACCTTGTCTGATCTATACCTTTGTAGTGCTTGCTTTGAAGTGCGGAATCTACTATGGAGCGTATGGAAACATCGGTGCGATCGATCTGCTGATCCCGGTTCTCGGAATGGTGGTATATCCGGTAGTGATAGAATTGTTCCGGTATTAAGGGTTGTTAAGTTGTGGTGGCAGAAATGCTACGGCCGGTTGGTAGAGCCTGCCGTAAAACCGCGATACAATGGTAGCGTTATGAGTTTTCTATAAATGAGGAGGAGATGAAAACGATGGGTTTGGAAGTAAAGGATCTGTCAAAGAAGTACGGTGACAAAACCGTAGTGGATCATGTGAGTTTCACCATGGAGAAACCGGGAGTGTATGCATTGCTGGGAACCAACGGTGCGGGGAAAACCACCAGCATCCGTATGATCCTGGATATGCTGGATAAGGACAGCGGAGAAGTGCTCTGGAACGGTGCACCGCTCAGTTTCAATAATTGCAATATCGGATATCTGGCCGAGGAAAGAGGTCTGTATCAGAAGTATTCGCTGATGGATCAGATCATGTATTTCGGACGCCTGCGTGGTGTAAAAGATGACGAACTCAAAAAGAAGATCAAATACTGGTCCGACCGGTTGAAACTGGATGAGTATCTGTATCCGGCGGAAACAAAGGATGCAAGGGGCCGTGTCAAAAAAGTAAAACCCAAGAGCCCGGATCAGCTGTCCAAAGGTAATCAGCAGAAAGTGCAGTTTCTGATCGCAATGCTTTCGGATCCGGAACTGCTGGTACTGGATGAGCCGTTTTCCGGCCTGGATCCGGTGAATACGGATATTTTAAAAGATGTGGTACGGGAGCAGATCGCAGCGGGGAAATACATCATTATGAGCAGCCATCAGATGGCTGTTGTGGAAGAGTTTTGTACCGATATTACGATCATGTCACGATCAAAAGCGTTGGTACAGGGCAATCTGAATGAGATCAAAAAAGGATACGGCAGAGTAAATCTTTCTCTTAAGTGCGAACAGGATGTAAGAAGTTTTATTGAAGAACTGGAAATACAGATCCTGTCGGAGAAAGAAAACGAGTATGAGCTGCGCGTGACGGGAGAACAGCAGGCCAATGCGCTACTCTGGAATCTGGTACATGCGACGATCCCGGTGATCCGTTTTGATCTGTCGGAACTGTCATTGCATGAGATCTTTGTAAAAGAGGTGGGGGCAAATGAAGAAGAGCAGCAATAATGTATACAGTGTTGCGGGACTCACCAAAGTCTTTCGCTTCACTTTGGCGCAGACATTTAAAAACCGCACCTATCGCATGAGCTATATCATCTTTATTGTTATGATGATGGCGATGGGACCGATCAATTATCTGGGGGCATCCGCAGGAATGGATGCGGCGATGAGCGGGGAAGCCATCAACGATGAGATGGATCTGTCGCGGATCTATTTTGTGAATACGACCTATGTTCCGTTTACATCGGAAAATGCGGAACTTGACGGAACCGGCTTTGCGGTGGCGGAACTGACAGATACGGATGCAATTCCCGAGTCGTTGGGGGATGATGAGATTGCCGTTTTGATCGAACGGCAGAAAGATGAAGATGGTGTATTGAATTATGTGATCAACGCGGTGGTGTCGGATGATTCATCGATTACAGGCGGCGAACTGGATGCCTTGTGTGATCACCTGATGGAGCGATTTGTGCAGGCACGAAGAGATATCGCAAATCTCGGTGATACGCAGATGACGATCCTTCAGAAAAACCTGGAGCGGGGCAGCGCGATCGATTACGATGAGTATGAGGCAAAGCTGAATGCGACATTCACGGATTCTCAATTCTCGTCCTATAATCTGTTGTATGCCATTATCCTGATGATCCTGGTTGCGATGACCGGATCTTATGTAGTATCGTCGGTGATGGAAGAAAAGACATCGAAACTGGTGGAAAATCTGCTGGTCAGTGTCAGACCGCTGGCACTGATCATGGGAAAAATACTTGCGATGATGTGCTATGTATTTTCGATGATCACCATCGGAGCAGCCGGTTCCTATATCAGTAATTCAATCATGGCATCGTATGCCGGAGAGTCTGCGGCGATGGAGATCGGCGGAATGCTGAACTTTTCCAAACTGTTTACTTTTGCCGGAGCAAAGGGACTACTGATGCTGCCGTGCATGATACTGACCTATTTTATGTATTCGGTATTGGCGGGACTGTTGGGAAGTGCGTGCACCAAGCTGGAGGATTCCGCTTCCGCGATCGGAACGGTGACCATGATCAACATGATCTCGTATATGCTGGGAGCGATGATACCGGGCATGGGAAATGAAACTGCGCTTACCATAGTGTCGATCATCCCGTTTGCATCATCCAGTGTTATGCCCGTGGCCTTTATCTGCGGAAAGATTCCGGTATGGGTATTTTTGCTGGGGATCGTATTGCAGATCATCGTCTGCGCAATATTGTTCCTGATCTGCGCAAAGACCTATCGAAAACTGCTGGTAAATGACAGTAAGAAACTGGGATTCTTTGAGATCGTGAAACTGGCATTGGCAAAGGAGGGCGCATAAATGTTTCGGAATTTCGGAAAAGTATTTTCGTTCTCTCTGCACAATCAGGTGGGGACGAAATCCTATAAGATCTTTACCATTGTGTTTGCATTGCTACTGTTGGTAATGCCTTCGATCGTTATGATGCTGGCAGCAAGTCATCATGGAGAAGAAGAGGAAAAGCCGATCGAAAGCTGCGGCGCGGAGATGGTCTATATCGTAAGTGATTTTGACGCGACTCCGAATCTGATGTTGTTCAACGAGGTGACAGAAGACAACTATAAGAATATCAAATACAAAAATGCGGATAGCATCGATGCGGCATTGGCTTCTGCAGCAAAGGAGGATGCTGCATTTGTCCTGCATTTCTATCCGGAGGAAGATTATATCCGGACGGACATCATTCTTCCGAAAGTGCAGGATGGTAAGGAAGCAATGGATGCGAAAACGGCAGAAAACTATTATGATTTTATAGATCGGAATGCGACCTTGTTTTCATTACTTCTGACCGGATTGAATCAAAGTGAGATCTCCGGATTGATGCCGGGAAATAACTATAAGACTTATACGGAAAGCGGTTTTGCGGAAGGCATCAGCATTGATGAGAGCAAGAATGGGTCGGAGGAATTGATCCGGGATAGTGTCATGGAAGTGTTTCAGATCGTTTTGCCCTATGTTACGATCATGATGCTGTATTTCCTGATCGTGGCTTACGGTAATGCAACAGCACAATCCATGGTCATGGAGAAGGAGTCCAAGCTGATGGATACGATGCTCATCAGTTTGCAGCCGGAAGCGATGGTGGCCGGAAAATTTATGGCGATCGTTTGTGCGGGACTTATACAGGTCTTTGGCTGGGGCGCAAGTATCGTGGCCGGAATGATCGCAGGAGTGAAGATCACGGAAGCGCTGAATCCCGGATATGAATCGCCTATTGCGGTATTCCTTTCGTTTATGGGGGAATTGGGGCTCTTCCGGCCGCTTAATGTACTGATCGGTATCGGGTTCATGACGATCGGGTTTGTAATGTATCTGAGCCTGGCAACCATTGCGGGCGCTATCTCTGCGAATCGGCAGGAAGTGGCAGCGCACAGTTCTTTATATACTTTGCCTGTAGTAGGTGCTTTTATGCTGGTAATGATGGGCGGAGGTCTGACTGCGGGCGGTGCTCCGGTGTGGATGGAGTATGTTCCGTTTACCGCAGCATTACTGATGCCTTCCCAGATGGCTTTGGGTACAGCGGACGCTATGACAGGGTTGGTTTCGCTGTTGATCATGCTGGCATTGACCATCGGATTGATCATCGTTGCGGGAAGGATCTACAAGGCGATGTCGTTGTATAAAGGAAACAAAGTAAAGATCGCCGATGTGATCAGGCTTGTTACCGCGAAGGAAGGATGATAAGCTAAAGGTGCAGGGAGGATATGGGAATGAATGAGCGTATAAAGAAGCAATTGGAATTTGCGCTGGAGATCGATAAAGAAAAGAATATCTTTCGGCAGACCAGTCTGTCCGGAAAGGGCAGAAAGGAAAATGATGCGGAGCATGCATGGCATATGGCGATCATGGCATATCTGCTGCGGGAGTACTCGAACGAAGAGATCGATATCGCCAAAACCATGCTGATGTGTCTGATCCATGACATTGTGGAAATTGATGCCGGAGATACCTATGCTTATGATGAGGAAGGATTGAAAACGCAGAAGGCGCGGGAGGATGCGGCGAAAGAAAGGATCTTTTCCATTCTTCCGGAGGATCAGAAGAAGGAACTGATATCTCTCTTTGATGAATTTGAAGAGGGAGAAACCGCGGAATCCAAATTTGCGCATGCGATGGACAACCTGCAGCCCTTGATGCTCAATGACAGTAACGATGGTCAGGACTGGCGAGAGCATAATGCCAGGGCTGAGGCGGTATATAAAAGACACGAAATGACACAGCGCGGATCACAGGTGATCTACGATATAACGGACCAGATCATCCAAAAGAATATCGAAAAAGGAAATCTGCTATAACAGAGATCTATGCCACGGGAGTAATCCCGTGGTTTTTTCTTGAATATTCCCCTGAAAATTGATAAAATCCATGGTATGAATGCATTCCATTTATTTGAAAAGATCAACCGCGGCGAGGTGTATGTGATCGCCGAGATGAGTGCCAACCACGGCGGGAAGCTGGAGACGGCGCTGGAAGTGGTGCGGCAGGCAGCGGCAGCCGGGGCGGACTGTGTGAAGATCCAGACCTATACGGCGGATACGCTGACCATCGACTGTGATCGTGAGTGTTTCAGGATCAAAGGCGGGCTGTGGGACGGCTATAAGCTCTATGACCTGTACAAAGAAGCCGGGACACCGTATGAGTGGCACGCGCGCATCAAGGAAGAGTGTGAGGCGTGCGGGGTAGACTTCCTCTCAACACCCTTTGATAACGGAGCAGTGGATTTTCTGGAAGAGCTGGGAGCCGGGGCCTATAAGATCGCGAGCTTTGAGCTGGTGGATCTGCCGCTCATCGAATATGCGGCGGCAAAGGGCAAGCCCATGATCATTTCCACCGGGATGGCGAGTCCCGAAGAGATACAGGAGGCAGTGGATGCCTGCAGGAGTGTCGGAAATGAGCAGATCGTGCTGCTGAAATGCTGCAGTGAGTACCCGGCACCATGGGAAGATATGCATCTGGGAAATATCCCGGATATGAAAGCAAGATTTGGCGTGCCCATCGGTCTGTCGGATCACAGCGAAGGCAGTCTGGGGGCCGTGGTCGGTGTGAGCCTTGGGGCGTGCGTGGTAGAAAAGCATGTAAAGATTGCCGGGGTGGAGAGCGCCGACAGCGCATTCAGTATGGATATGGAGAGCTTTGCGGCCATGGTCCGTGACGCGCGCAGTGCCAAACGCATCGCGCAGGGACCGGATTATACGCTGACGAAAGGCGAGCAGGCCTCGACTACTTTCCGGCGCAGCCTGTTTGCGGTAGCGGATATCAAGAAGGGCGAGACCGTAACCCTCGAGAATGTGCGCAGCATCCGCCCGAGCAACGGTCTCAAGCCCAAGTACTTAAAAGATCTGCTCGGCAAGACGGCAGCACAGGACATCCCGTTTGGCACACCTTTGACAACAGAGATGTTTGAGTAAACTTGCCTTCCCACTGCTTGCGGGGGGAAGGTGGCCGAAGGCCGGATGAGGGGCATTCATAGCGCAACAGTAAAAACAGCATAAAAGAACTGGAGGTATTGGGGTATGAAGAGGATCGGTATGTTGACAAGCGGCGGCGATTGCCAGGCACTCAACGCAGCGATGCGTGGCGTGGTAAAGACCATTTACAACAGCGGGGAAGAAGTGGAGATCTTTGGTTTCCATTCAGGCTACAAGGGACTGATCAACAGTGATTTCCGTATGCTGACCGGAACCGATTTTTCCGGCATCCTGACCAAGGGCGGAACGATCCTGGGCAGCTCCCGTATGCCGTACAAGATGATCGATGAGCCGGATGAAAAGGGCCGGAACAAGATCGAGGAAATGAAACACACCTATCATAAACTGAACCTGGACTGCCTGGTGATCTTAGGCGGCAACGGTACCCACAAGACGGCAAACCGTCTGCGGGAGGAAGGTTTGAATATCATCACCCTGCCCAAGACCATCGACAATGATCTGTGGGGCACGGATATGACTTTCGGTTTCCAGAGTGCGGTGGATATCGCTACCAATGTGATTGACTGCATCCATACTACAGCGGATTCTCATGGGCGTGTTTTCATCGTGGAAGTGATGGGACACAAGGCAGGATGGCTGACATTGAATGCCGGTATGGCTTCCGGTGCGGACATCATCCTGATCCCGGAGATCCCGTACAAGATCGACAAAGTGATCAAGGCCATCCGCAAGCGTGAAGAGCGCGGCAGCCGTTTCACCATTCTGGCGGTGGCAGAAGGCGCCATCTCAGAAGAGGATGCGAAGCTGTCCAAGAAGGATTACAAGAAAAAGATGGAGCAGTATCCGTTCCCGAGTGTATCCTACGAAGTGGCGGATCAGATCCAGAAAAAGACCGGCCTGGAAGTGCGTGTGACCGTGCCGGGACACATGCAGCGTGGCGGGGCACCGTGCCCGTATGACCGTGTATTTGCATCCCGTCTGGGAGCAGAGGCGGGAAAACTCATTTTAAAGGGCGAGTACGGTTTTATGGTAGGATACAAGAACCGAGAAGTAGTGAAGGTGTCGCTGAAGGATGTAGCCGGAAAGCTTAAGACGGTAGATCCGGAGGCAACGATCATCAAAGAAGCCAAGATGTTAGGCATCAGCTTTGGTGATGAATAGTTTGACGGAAAAGTGTAAGTAAAATGTCGTATACAGCATTATATCGTAAATTCCGGCCGCAGAGTTTTGAGGATGTACGCGGTCAGGAGCATATTGTAACAACCTTAAAAAATCAGCTGAAGGCAGACCGGATCGGCCACGCGTATCTCTTTTGCGGTACGCGTGGTACCGGTAAGACCACCATCGCAAAGATCTTTGCAAAAGCCGTGAACTGCGAGAATCCGCAGGACGGTTCTCCCTGTGGGGAATGCGCGATGTGCAAGGCCATTGCTGCCGGCAGCAGTATGAATGTGATCGAGATCGACGCGGCTTCCAACAACGGCGTGGAAAATGTGCGTACCATCATAGAAGAAGTGGCTTACCCTCCGGTGGAAGGCAGGTACAAGGTCTATATCATGGATGAGGCGCACATGCTTTCCGAGGGCGCGAGAAATGCGCTCTTAAAAACCCTGGAGGAGCCGCCAAAGTATGTCATCTTTATCCTGGCGACCACGGAGGTGCCCAGGATCCCCATCACCATTATGAGCCGCTGTCAGAGATACGATTTTAAGCGTATCTCCATTGAGACCATCGCGGGGCGTATGCGTGAACTGACGGATATCGAAGGCATACAGGTAGAGGATAAGGCGCTGACTTATGTGGCAAAAGCGGCGGACGGATCCATGCGAGACGGCCTGAGCCTTCTGGACCAGTGCGTGGCGTTCCATTTCGGGGAATTGCTGACTTACGAAAAAGTACTTGAGATCCTCGGCGCAGTGGATACTGAGGTGTTCAGCCGGCTGACACGCTGCATTCTGGCGGATGATATCATCGGGGGAATGGCCCTGGTGGAAGAGATCGTGATGCAGGGGCGGGATCTGTCACAGTTTGTGACGGATTATATCTGGTATTTGCGCAATCTGATGCTGCTCAAGGCTTCGGATGCGGCAGATATGGAAGAACTGCTCAATGTATCGGCAGAACATCTGGCGCTTCTGAAGGAAGAAGCGGCACAGCTGGAGATGAACGGTATCTTAAGATATATCGATGTTTTCACGGAATTATCCGGAAGGTTGCGTTTTTCCGGACAATAGCTTATTATGTTGGAGATGTTTCTGATCCGCCTGATGCGTCCGCAGATGGATACGGATGAAAAATCCGTATTGGAACGCGTGCGCAGTGTGGAGAAGAAAATCGAGAAGGGCATCCCGATGGCTGCAGCGCCGCAGGCAGTGGCAAATGCAGCAGCCGTACCGCAGGAACCCAAGCGCAAGCTGGAGATCGCGGTACCGGAGGATATCGAAAAAGTCGTCCGGGAATGGCCGATGATCCTGGGAAAATCCGAGTTTATGCTTAGGGGTATATTGAATAAGGCCAAACTCTCGCTGGGCGATAACGGGCATCTGCTGCTCTGCTTTACGGAAAGCGTGCATGCGGAGTCTTTGCGGAGCGGAAATTTTAAAACCCAGTTTACGGAGATCTTAAGCGGGCATATCGGCAAGGAAGTACCTTTTGATACGGTCGTTTATGATGACAGCAGAGAATTTGATACGCAGTTTGCGGATCTTGCAGAAATACTGAATATCAAACAAATCAAAGTAGAAGTGGAGGATTAAACATGGCAAGAAGACAGGGATTTGTGCCGGGCAACATGAACAACATGCTCAAGCAGGCACAGCGTATGCAGCGTCAGATGGAGGAGAAGCAGGCAGAACTGGAAGAGAAAGAGTACACGGCAGCAGCAGGCGGCGGTGCGGTAGAAGCAACCGTGACAGGCAAGAAGCAGCTGACCAAGCTGACCATCTCTCCGGATGCCGTGGATCCGGATGATGTGGAGACACTGCAGGACATGGTGATCATTGCGGTAAACGGTGCACTCAGCCAGGCAGAAGAAGAGAGCGATATGCTGATGCGTAACATCTCTTCCGGACTGAATCTGAACGGTCTGCCGTTCTAAAAGGGGCGGTATGGACTTATATACCGGAGACATCAATCAGCTGATCACGGAGCTGGGCGCCCTGCCCGGCATCGGCAGCAAGACGGCGGAGCGTATGGCGTTTCATATCATCAATCTGCCGCATGACCGGGTGAAGCGTCTGTCGGACATCATCATCCGCGCGAAGGAAAATGTAAAGTACTGTAAGGAGTGCTGTACCCTGACGGATCAGGAAATCTGTCCGGTGTGTGCCAACCAGAAGCGTGATCACAAGCAGATCATGGTGGTGGAAAACACCAGGGATCTGGCGGCCTATGAAAAGACCGGCAAGTACGAGGGTGTGTATCATGTACTGCATGGTGCGATCTCGCCCATGAACGGGATCGGACCGGCGGATATCAAACTGAAAGAACTGATCGCCCGGCTGGAGGGGGATGTGGAGGAAGTGATCATCGCGACCAATTCGTCATTGGAAGGTGAGACCACAGCCATGTATATCAGCAAGCTCATCAAGCCGGCGGGGATCAAAGTGACCCGTATTGCCAGTGGCGTGCCGGTGGGCGGTGATCTGGAGAATATCGATGAAGTGACACTCCTGCGTGCTTATGAAGGAAGAATTGAATTGTAAGAATTGAGTTATAAAAATCAAGAGGTAACTGTATATATGGAGGGAAGAAAAATATGGCGGTAACGAAAGCTTTTTTCGGTGAGACCAAAGACGGCAAGGCAGTGGATTGCTATACGATCACCAACAAGAACGGGATGAGTGCGGAGGTGATCACCTTCGGCGCGATCCTTAAGAATCTGTATGTGCCGGATAAGAAGGGCAAGGCAGAAGATATTGTGCTGGGCTATGATGAACTTTGGAAATATACTAAGAACGGCAGCTTTTTCGGAGCAACGGTAGGTCCGATCGCAAACCGTATCAAAGGTGGTACTTACAAAGTAGACGGAAAGAAAGTACAGCTTCCGGTCAATGACAACAAGGCGAACAATCTGCACAGCGATTTTTATATCGGTTTTCATAAGCGCATCTGGACGGCAGAGACAGGAAAGAACAGCGTGACCTTTTCTTTGGTGAAGAAGGACAAGGAGATGGGACATCCGGGCAATATGAAGGTGTTCGTGACTTATACCCTGACGGATAAGAATGAGCTGAAGATCGATTATCGTGCGACCACGGATAAAAAGACCGTGATCAATATGACGAATCACTCTTACTTCAATCTGGGCGGCATTTCCCGTGCGGATGTAGAAGATACTGTGCTGACGATCAATGCTTCCAAGGTGACGGCAGTGGATAAGCAGCTGATTCCCACCGGCGAGCTGATGGATGTCAAAGGTACGCCGCTGGATTTTACCAAGCCGAAGAAGATCGGCAAGGATCTGCACAAGAAGGAGTTTAAGCCCATCAAGATCGCGAAGGGCTTTGATCATAATTTTGTAGTGGACGGCTATAATGGCAAGAAAAAGCTGATCGCAGAAGCATCGGATGCGAAGAGCGGCCGTAAGATGCAGGTATACTCGGATCTGCCGGGTGTGCAGTTCTATTCCGGCAACTGCATCGGGAAGAACATCGGGAAGAGCGGCTTTGAAAACCATCCGTTCAAGGGCTTCTGCTTAGAGACCCAGTATTTCCCGGATGCGATCAACCATGAGAATTTCAAACAGCCGGTATTCGGACCGGAAGAGGAGTACAAGACCACAACGATCTATCAGTTCAGCTGGTAGGAGTGTGTCTATTTGAGCTATGCGTGACAGGAAGAATCGGAGATCGGAAGAGGACAACGAACCGGTCGATCTGATCGGATACAAAAAAGAACTGGGCAGGATCAAAGCCAGAAAAGCAGCGATCACACTTGTGTTGCTGCTGATGCTGGCTGTGGTCGGTGTCGTGGTATTCTTTTCGATCCGCAATCATGTATATACGGAATATGAGGTGGTAGGAACGGTGGAGTGGCATCCGTCAGCGGGTGCTACGATCGTTCCTTTTGGCAGTGCATTTCTTTCTTACAGTCCGGACGGTATTCATTGTACCAATGCCAAGGGGATGGATGTATGGAGCTTTCCGTATACGATGCAGTCGCCTATGGTGGAAGTGAATGGTGAATGCGCTGCGGTGGCAGATCGTAACGGACGCGCGATCTATATCTTTGATAAGAACGGACTGACCGGAGAGATCTCGGTCAACAGCCCGGTACAGCACATCTGTCTGTCGGCCGGTGGCGTGGTAGCTGCGGTCCTGGATGATGTGACGACCACACCGATCTATCTGTTCTATAAAGACGGCACGCAGATCTCTTATTTCCGTACGACCATGTCGCGCAGCGGTTATCCCTTTGCCATCGGCATCTCCGAAAACGGCAGACTGGTGGGGGTATCCTATCTGTATGTGGATAACGGACAGATGACATCCAAGGTGGCGTTCTATAATTTTGGTGATGTGGGACGGAACGAGACGGACAATCTGGTGAGCGGCTATGATTATCAGGGACGCCTGGTGCCGTATATCAGTTTTATTGATAACGAAACGGCGTTTGCGGTGTCCAATGACGGACTGATGCTCTACGAAGGGGCACAGCGGCCGACCAATATTGCTACAGTGTCGCTGCATGATGAGGTGCGTGCGGTTTATCATGGCAGTAATCAAGTAGGATTGGTTTACTTTGACAAGACCGGTGCCGGGCGGTATCGCATGGATATTTACGACAAGAAGGGCAATCCGTACAGCAGCATCAGCTTTGACATGGAGTATGATGATATCTTCTTTACCGGAGAGAATGTGGTGATCTATAATGCGACATCCTGTCTGGTATATACGATAAAAGGAAAGCTGAAATATGAAGGGGGGTTCGAGGATAAAGTGCTTCTTATGATCCCGACATCTTATGGCTCCCGCTATCAGTTGGTGACGGAAGAGGGGATCCATCTGATCCAGTTGCGCTAGTTTTTGTGTATTTTTTTGGGAATCTGTATTTCTTACCACAGTTTGACTGTGGTTTTTTTATTGTTTTCTTGTGTTATTCAACAAACTTATCTATATTGATGTGTATAATAGTGACAAGAATATATGATTCATGAAATGTTTTCTTGTGTTTTTTGCACAAAAAGGCTATAATCATAGATAGTTGATCCACAGACGGCATAGCAGGACGTTCAAGGAGGGAATACTATGAAGGGAAAGACTACGAAGAACAAGCATCTGATCGGCCACATTATTATGATCGCTGTACTTGGAATGGCTTTGATGTCTGCGGTATTCTGCGTGATCGCTTTTCTGGAATTTCGCAGCACCTATCATGATATGGGGGAGGAAATGTTGTTAACGGCTTGCTACGAACTGCAGCATGCGGTCGACGGCATGTACGATGGGGAATATCATTTTGAAGACGGGCAGCTGTGGAAGGGTGAATGGAATCTGGAGAGTGACGAAGAAAACATACAAAAGGTATTTGATGACATCAGCGCAACGACCGGACTGGAATACACTTTTATCATGGACAAGACCCGAGCGATCACTACCATCGACGGAATGAAAGGCAAAGATATCGGTGATGCCGCATACAACGCAGTAAAAGCCGGAGAGATCTATAAAGATTTCAATACACAGATCAACGGCAAAGCATATTATGTATGTTATATTCCGGAAACGCTGGATGGGAAGTATGTAGGCTGTTTCTTTGCCGGACGGGAAGCCGCGGAATTCAATGCGGAGATGAACCGAAAGATTGTAACATTGCTCACCATCATGATCGTGATCGCGGTAGCGTTTATCCTGCTTGGGGTGATGGTGACCAGAAAGTATTCCAGGATGATGAAACAGATCGCGGATGATGTGGATACCCTGGCAGAAGGAAAGCTGGCGATGGAGGTAGATCCGCAGCTGGTGAAGCGGAGCGATGAACTGGGGATCATCGGAACGGGCGTACAGAATCTGGATGAGAGGCTCAAAGATGTTATTGCACGCTCCCAGAAGGCATCTGCAGAACTGGACCATCAGAGTACGGATCTGGCGGACTCGGCGGCACAGGCATCCCAGGCATCCGATCAGGTGACAAATGCGGTGACGGAGATCTCCAAGGGGGCTGTGGCGCAGGCGGAAAGTGTGGAGAATGCAGTAAATCATACGGATGACATCGGCAGAAACATCGAAGAGATCACTACGGATGTGACAGAAATGGATGCTTATGCCGAGGAGATGAAAGATGCCTGCGATAAGGCTATGGATGCATTGGATAAGCTGATCCGGCATAGTGACGAAGTAACGGCGTCCGTAAAAGATATCGGCGATACGATCACTTCGACCAATGAATCGGCCAAGACGATCTCGGCATTTACACAGGCGATCACGGATATCGCCACGCAGACCAACTTGTTATCGCTCAATGCTTCCATCGAGGCAGCGCGTGCCGGTGATGCGGGCAGAGGATTTGCGGTAGTAGCTGATGAGATCCGGCAGCTGGCGGACCAGTCCAGTGACAGCGCGGATAAGATCAAAGCTATCGTAGAGAAACTGCTGGCGGATTCTGCATCTTCGGTCAGCGTGCTGGAGAAGCTGAACGAGAGCTTCGGTGTACAGGCGCAGCAGCTGGATTCGACCAGGGTGAATATGGAAACCATGTCCGGTAATGTAGGGCATGTAAAAGAAACCTCTACACATATCACCGGCCGTATATCTTCTTTGAACGAAGCGAAGAACGGATTGTTGGAGATCATCGCGGATCTGTCTGCGATCTCGGAAGAGAACGCAGCGTCCACGGAAGAGACAAATGCTTCGATGGAAGAGCTGAATGCGACTTTCACTATGATCAGTGAAGCGGCCGGCAGATTGCAGGGGCTGGCAAATGAATTGGCGGATATCATCAGTTATTTTCAACTGTAAGATATAAGGAGACGTTTTCAGGGAAGTCTGGGGAAAACGATTGGGGTGTTGATGAAAGAGCCGTTTTTTCGGAGAAAATCTCCGGGGGAGCGGTTTTTTTCATGGTTTTTCATGATTTTTTGAGTGATTTACCGGATTTTTGAAAAAAATATTCAAAAAAATATCGGTATACATAATTTTTTTCGAAACCAATAAACTATATATAGTAGTATTGGGGTAAAGAATTAACATAAAGTTGTGTTGGAATAAAAGCACGAAAAAAAAATTCAAATTTTTTGAAAATTTTTGTTGACACGAGTGGTTGAAGGTGGTATTCTAAGCAAGTCGCCGCGAGAGAGAGACAAAAAACTCCGGATGACGAAATGGCTGAAAGGCCGATGAACATTGATAATTACACAGCTATCCAACCCTGAAAGATTTCAATGAATTTTATTCTGAAAAATTTCAGAACGGTTTAACGACCAAGAACAGTAAAGAATGGATTTTAGCCAGTTTAAACTGGTTAGGAAAAAACTTATTTAGAGAGTTTGATCCT
>JAFXQR010000116.1 GCA_017526985.1 Lachnospiraceae bacterium | reverse complement strand
CTGTGGCGAGTGCCAGACATCCTGCCAGTCTGCTTGCAAGACTTCCTGCACTGTAGGCAATCAGAGCTGCGAGCAGCTGAAGAAGTAATTCAGCTTTTTCGAATATCAGGTATGTGAAACGGGGGAACAACGGTTTAGGAAAAATAGACCGTTGTTTCCTATGTTTGTGTGTAAAGTTTTTATTAATCTAATTTAGAAAGATCTATAATATGGTACATTTATTTGAAAATCATGGATACAAGATCGCGCTGGATGTGGACAGCGGCAGCGTGCATGTCGTAGACGATCTGGTATATGAGCTGATCCCGCAGATCGAAAAAGCAATCGAAGCCGGGAAGAGCGATGCGCAGATCGCAGAGGAGTTCGGCGGCGGTCTGATGGATATGGACCGGAAGGAAGCAGTGGCAGAGATCCTGGAGCTGAAAAATGCAGGGGCACTGTTTTCGAAGGATGAATATGAGCAGCAGGTGGCGGCATTTACCAAGCGGGAAGCGGTGGTAAAGGCAATGTGCCTGCATATCGCGCATGCCTGCAACATGGGCTGCAAGTACTGCTTCGCCGGTGAGGGCGAGTATTATGGTCCCTGCGGTCTGATGAGTGAAGAAGTGGGCAAACAGGCGCTGGATTACCTGGTGGCGCATTCCGGCACCAGACGCAATCTGGAAGTGGATTTCTTCGGCGGCGAGCCGCTGCTGAACTGGGATGTGGTCAAGGCGCTGGTGAAATATGGCCGGGAGCTGGAAAAGACCCACGATAAGAATTTCCGCTTTACCTTAACGACCAACGGCACTCTGCTGACGGATGAGATGATGGAATTTATCAATCAGGAGATGAGCAATCTGGTGCTGTCCATCGACGGCAGGCCGGAAGTGCATGACCGTATGCGCCCGTATCATAACGGGAAGGGCAGCCATGAGGGACTGGTAGAGAAGTATAAGAAGGCGGCGGATTCCCGCAACCAGTTTAACTATTATGTGCGTGGTACCTATACGCATTTCAATACAGACTTTTCCGAGGATGTGCTGTATCTGGCAGATCAGGGCTTTGAACAGATCTCCGTGGAGCCGGTGGTAGCGCCGCCGACGGAAGCTTATGCGCTGACGGAAGAGGATCTGCCGGTACTCATCGAGCAGTACGACAAGCTTGCGGATGAGATGCTGAAGCGCAGACGGGCAGGCAAGCCGTTCAATTTCTTCCATTTCATGATCGATCTGGAAGGCGGACCTTGCGTGTACAAGCGGCTTTCGGGCTGCGGTGCAGGCTGCGAGTATGTTTCCGTGACGCCGTGGGGCGATATCTATCCCTGCCACCAGTTTGTGGGACAGGAAGAGTTTCTGCTGGGCAATGTAAAGGACGGCATCAAGAATACTGAGCTGCGGGATCAGTTCCATAACTGCAATGTGTATTCCAAGCCGGCATGTAAGGACTGCTTTGCAAAGTATTACTGCAGCGGCGGTTGTATGGCTAATTCCCAGCATTTCTCCGGCAACATCTACGGTGCGTATGAGATCGGCTGCGAGCTGCAGCGCAAGCGTATCGAATGTGCCATTATGTTAAAGGTTGCGGAGGCGGAAGACGCGGAAACTAGTGAAGAAAACTAATTTCTAAAGAAAACTAATTTCTAAAGAGAACTAAATTCTAAAGAGAACGAAATCCCGAAGAAGATTCGGGAGTAAATAGTAACACAAAACAGGAGGACGAAAACGATGAAAAAGTGGCAGGGCTTTCTGGCTTTGCTGGTCGTGATCGGCGCACTGGCAGGATTTGCATATCTTGTCATGTACGGCGTGGATGAGACCGGTGTGGGCAGTGCAGCAAAGACCAAGCTGGGCCTGGATCTGGCTGGCGGTGTGAGTATCACCTACGAAGTGGTAGGGGATGAGACACCTTCCAAAGAGGATCTGGATGATACGGTATTTAAATTGAGAAAACGTATCGACCAGTATTCTACGGAAGCCAATGTGTATCCGGAAGGCAGCAACCGTATCAGCATTGAGATCCCGGGCGTGACGGATGCCAATGCGATCTTAAAGGAACTGGGTACCCCCGGTTCTCTGTACTTCATCCGTGCACTGGATCCGGACGGCAATATGAACTACCGGCAGAAGTTTAACGAGGACGGAACAGCGGCATATTCTGAAGAGGGTAAGCCGATGTACGAGCTGACCAAGCCCATCGATCAGATTGTGGCAGAGGGCAGTGCAGTGCTATCCGGTACCGATGTGGTGTCTTCGGAGGCTAAGTCCTACAACAACGATTACAACCAGAGAGAGTACATTGTCAGCCTGCAGTTCTCTACTGAGGGAGCGCAGAAGTTTGCGGATGCGACCGGGGAAGCGGCAGCCCGCAGCGGTCTTCCGGGCACCATTGCGATCTACTACGATAACGAACTGCTGAGCGTACCGAATGTGCAGGAGCGTATCGCCGGCGGCAGCGCACAGATCTCCGGTATGCGTGATATCAACGAAGCGACCAATCTGGCACAGAACATCCGTATCGGTGGTCTGAAACTGGAGCTGCAGGAACTGCGTTCCAATGTGGTAGGTGCACAGCTGGGTACGGATGCGATCCGCACTTCCTTAATGGCAGGTCTCATCGGTCTGATCCTGGTCATCCTGCTGATGATCGTGGTTTATCGCCTGCCGGGCTTTGCAAGCTCCATCGCACTGGTTCTTTACTGTATGATGGTGATCCTGTGCATCAACCTGTTTGAGATGACGCTGACCCTGCCGGGTATCGCAGGTATCATCCTGTCCGTCGGTATGGCTGTCGATGCAAATGTCATCATCTTTGCCCGTATCAAAGAAGAATTGCGTGCCGGTATGACCGTGCAGTCTGCGATCAAGTCCGGTTTCTCCAAGGCATTGTCCGCCATCGTTGACGGTAACATCACAACCCTGATCGCGGCGTTCGTGCTGATGGCTATGGGCAGTGGTACCATCAAAGGTTTTGCTTACACACTGGCAGTCGGTATCGTGCTTTCCATGTTTACCGCACTGTTTGTGACCCGTATGCTGATCAATGCATTCTATGCGATCGGCATAAAGAGCGCAGGGCTGTATGGCCTGAGCAAAAAGGAAAAAATGGGCGAGGTCAAGACCATCAATTTCCTGGGCAAGAGCAAAGTATTTTTCGGCATTTCCATCGCGGTGATCGTGATCGGTATCGTTTCGATGATCGCCTTCAAGGCAACCACCGGCGATGCGTTGAATTACAGCCTGGAGTTTAAGGGTGGTACGGCCACCACGGTAGCATTTAATACGGTTATGAGCCGTGAGAGCATTGAGGCGGATGTGATCCCCGAACTGGAGAAGATCACGGGAGATGCCAATGTGCAGTGGCAGACCGTAAACGATACCAACGAAGTGATCTTCAAGACCCGTGTATTGAATGTGGATGAGCGTCAGGCATTGAATAATGCAATGCTGTCCAAATTTAATGTAGGTGAGGAAAAGATCACCACCGAGACCATCGGTTCCACCATCTCCGGTGAGATGAAGAAAGAATCCCTGATGGCCGTAGGTATTGCAACCCTCTGTATGCTGATCTACATCTGGTTCCGTTTCAGCGATATCCGTTTCGGTGCCAGCGCAGTATGCGCACTGCTCCACGATGTACTGGTGGTCATCACTTTCTATTCCCTGGTACGTTACAGTGTGAGCTCCACCTTTATCGCATGTATGCTGACCATCGTCGGTTACTCGATCAACGCCACCATCGTTATCTTTGACCGTGTGCGTGAGAACCTGCACGATATGAAGAAGAAGGATACCCTGCAGGATATGGTGAACCGCAGCGTTTCCCAGACACTGTCCAGAAGTATCTTCACTTCCCTGACCACGGTGATCATGGTCGTGATGCTGTTCATCCTGGGCGTATCTTCCATCCGGGAGTTTGCGCTGCCGCTGATCATCGGTATCGTATGCGGTACCTATTCCTCCGTATGTATCACCGGAGCACTCTGGTATGTACTGCGTGAGAAGTTCCCGCCAGCACCTGACGAGGATTGATCCGTAAGACAGGACAGAATTACAGAATGTATCTTAACACAAAGACCCTCGCAGAAATGTGAGGGTTTTTTATGCTTATACATTGAGAAATCAGTGAGCGGAGATTTTCTTTCCGTAGAGTCGGATAAAAAACACCCGTGTGCTGCGTTACAGGTACACACGGGTATATCAAACAGATTCTTATGTGATTTGTTTATCCGCAGTTTACTCGGTCACGTTAATGGTTTCTTTCAGGTAATCCAGTACTTTGATCGACAGTACCGACTGCGCCAGATAACCGAATCCGTATTGTTCCTGCAGCTCTGCGAAAGAGGCATCGTCATAGCCAAGATCGCTGAAATAGGAGCGGACATCGCTTTCCGGATTTGACAGGCCGGCCTTTTCGTAGATGTACTGCAGTGTCAGGGCATCCTTGGTACGGGACTGTGCTTCTTCAGCGACATGTGCCTGATATTCGTCTTCGGAAGTGTAGTTGTACATTTCGTATACATTATTGTATACGGCACTGCCGGTATACTGCATATACATATTGTTATAGCTTTCCATCTGTGCCTTATCCTGCGCCATGATCACTTTCTTCATATTTTCCATATAATTGGTCGGATAGGAGTTGACCACGACTTTTTCCTCAATGGCATCGGAGATGGCCTGTTCCAGGTTCTGTTTGTAATAATTATCGATCAGACTCTGGCGGTAGCCTGCAGCGGTAGCCGCTTTGTCGGAGTAGTAGGTGGTGACAAACTCATCATTAAATTCCGGATCTACATAGATGCCGATCACATGGGTTTCGATCTTCACATTTTTGCCGGCCATGGATTCGTCATGATAATCCTCTGCAAAAAGGACTTCTGTTGTGAAATCTTCGCCCGGATGGCGTCCGGTCAGAGCGGTATCATAAGCTTCGGTAAATTCCTCATTGCCGATGGTAAAGGTACGGCCGCCTTCTTCTTCCGTGATACCGGCTACACGCTCGCCGTCTACGGTAGCGGTGAAGCTGATCTGTACACGGTCACCGGATTTGCTTTCCAGTGCGGCATCCTCCGATACAGTTGCGTGGGAAGAGATGGCATAGGCAATATCATTGTCGATGGTCTCGTCGGACGGCAGCAGATCGGCCTTTTTGAAAGAAATGCTCTCATAGTCCAGGGAAACAAAGTCGGCAGCATTCACATCACGGATCTTGCCGTCATTGGTCAGATATTTGGAATAGTTGAGCTTGGAACGCTGGTAGACTACAATACCGGCCACGATCGCTAAAATAAGCATCAGGGGAATGGTAATGCTCCAGAAAGTAACCATTGCTTTTTTGGCTTTCTGGTATTTGCGGTTTTGTTCCTGGTCCAGACGTTTTTGCTTGGATTTACTGATTTCGGTGCTCATGTTGCTCTCCTTTTCTTACTAATTAAAATGCATCTTGATGCACATTTTGTAAGTATATCATATTTCAAATAAAAGAAAAGACATAAGTTTACGAAACTTGACACGATTCCGGGAAAAAGATAAGATTTTCTTATCTGTAAGGCCGAAGGCAGATAACGGACAAAAGGGTAAAGGGGAGACGACGATGGCAAAATGGGTGGAAGTGCGCAAAGCGGGCAACTTTGAGGAGATCGGACGCAGAAACCGGATCTCGCCGGTTTTGGCGCGGCTGCTCCGGAACCGGGGGATCGAAGAAGACGCGGACATTCAGGCATATCTGCATGGCGGACTGGAGCTGCTGCACGATCCGGGACTGCTCAAAGATATGGATCTGGCCGGTGGTATACTGGCGGAAGCGATCGAGGAAAGGCGCAGGATCCGTGTGATCGGAGACTATGATGTGGATGGGGTGTGTGCTGCGGCGATATTGGTGCGCGGGCTGCGACAGCTGGGGGCGGTCGTGGACGCTGTGATCCCGCACCGGGTGCGGGATGGTTATGGAATGAATATGGATATGATCGAGAGAGCACACGAGGATGGCGTGGATGTGCTGCTGACCTGTGATAACGGGATCTCTGCCCGGGAAGAAGTGGCGCGGGCGGCGGAATACGGGATCACGGTGATCGTGACGGACCATCATGAAGTGCCCTTTGAGGATACGCCGGAGGGCAGACATTATCTTTTGCCGGAAGCGGATGCGGTGGTCGATCCCAAGCAGCCGGACTGTCCATACCCGTTCAATGGGATCTGCGGAGCCTTTGTTGCTTTCAAGCTGATCATTTATCTGTATGAAGAGATCATGCAAGGAGAGATGGATGTACACTTTCGGGAAGAACTGCTCCAGCTGGCAGCTTTTGCCACCATCGAGGACATTATGGATCTGCAGGAGGAGAACCGGCCGCTGGTCAAGCGCGGGCTGGAGCTTCTAAATACCACACCGGTCCGTGGCATCCGTGAACTGATCGCGGTACTGGGGCTTGGGGAGAAAAGGATCAATGCCTACCATGTCGGTTTTCTGCTTGGCCCTTGTATCAATGCCAGCGGGCGGATGGATACGGCGGAACGGGCGCTGCAGCTGCTTCTTACCGAGGATGTGGGTGAGGCGCAGCGTATCGCCGGGGAGTTACAGGTCCTGAACGAAGAACGCAAGACCATGACCGAGCAGGCGGCAGAAGCGGCGTTTGCACAGATCGAGGAGCAGTATGCGCAGGACAAGGTATATGTGGTCTATCTGCCGGAATGTCACGAGAGCATTGCCGGGATCGTGGCGGGACGGGTGAAGGAACGCTACGGACATCCGGCACTGGTGATCACCAATGCGGAGGATGGGCTGAAGGGCTCGGCCAGATCCATCACTGCCTATCATATGTATGAAGGACTGACGGAGGTGGCGGATGTCTTCACGCGTTTTGGCGGACATGCGCAGGCGGCCGGTTTTTCGCTGCCGGCGGACCGGCTGGAAGAATTGCGGCGGCGGCTCAATGAAAACTGTCGTTTGCAGGATAAAGATTTTGGGGAAGTACTGCGGATCGATCTGAATCTGCCACTGCAATATGCCAACGAAGCATTGCTGAGGGAGCTGGAACTACTGGAACCCACCGGCCAGGGCAATCGGCGGCCGTTGTTCGGCAGAAGCGGGCTGACACTGACCGGACTGGATTTTTATGGTGCAAATGATATCGTCTGCAAATTGTATACACAAGATCAGGGGCAGCAATTTGAACTGACCATGTTCCGGCGCAGTCAGGAGATCCGGGACGCGATCACCAAAAAATACGGGGAAGAGACGGTGAATCGGCTGCGTGCGAGAGGGGCAGAGATCCCGATTGTCGTTGTCTATACCATCAAAGAAGACACCTATCATGGGGGCGGATCGGTCCAGATCATAGTAGATGACTACAAAATTTGATGAAAAATATACAAGAATTCGGGAAACTTATGCGGTGAAATGGAATAATTTCAACAAATCAATAAAAAATTAAAATTTTTGATGATTTGAACACAAAATTTTCACAATTGTCGTGTAACATACAGAATAGATAGTGAAACACACATTACTATCTCCCCCTCATAACAGGACCGTTGCAAAAGCAACGGTCTTTTCTTTTGCTATCTATGTCCTACAGGAATATTCCCGAATGCTTTACGAAAAGGCGGCGATGGTGTAAAATACGAGTTATGTAAAGTAATCAGCACTCTTTTCGGAGGTTGGGCGATATGAAAAAACTGACAGATCTGGTGGAAAAACTCAGTGCAGAACAGCTTTGCGGGGCAGCGGATGCAGAGATCGTATCCGTAGTTTACGATTCCAGAAAGATCACGGAGGGATGTCTTTTTGTGGCCATACGGGGCGCCAATTTTGACGGGCATTCCGCCGTACCGCAGGCTGTGGAGAAAAAGGCAGCTGCCGTATTGGTGGAAGATCTGGAAGAGGAGATGCTTACGGCATGCCGGGAGAGTGGCGTGGCGGTGATAAAGGTTCCGGATACGAGATACGCTTTGGGAATCGTTTCGGCAGCCTGGTTTGACCATCCGGCGGAAAAGCTTAAAACGATCGGTATTACCGGTACCAAGGGCAAGACCACGACGACTTATCTCATCAAATCCATGCTGGAACATGCCGGTGTGAAGTGTGGCCTGATCGGCACCATTGAGGTGGATGACGGGAAATGCCGCATACCGGCGATCAATACCACACCGGAATCCTATCTGGTACAGGAATATTTTGCGCAGATGGTGGAGAACGGCTGCAGAGCCGTAGTGATGGAGGTGTCCTCCCAGGCACTGATGATGCACCGCGTGGCCGGGATCATTTATGACATCGCGGTCTTTACCAATCTGTCACCGGACCATATCGGGCCGAATGAACACAAAGATTTTGAAGAATACCTGCATTGCAAGAGCCTGCTGTTCCGCCAGTGCCGCGTAGGACTGGTCAACGGGGACGATGCTTATGCGGAGCAGATCTTAAAAGATAACACATGCGAGACGGTAGAGCGCTACGGTTTTGCGGAAGGTAATGATTACCGGGCGAGCGGAGAAACGCTGGTGCGGTCTGCCGGGAGTCTGGGCGTTCATTTTCATCTGGATGGCTGGAAGGGAGCGGACGGCAGCAGTTTAAGCGAGATCGAAGCACCGTTCCCGGGACGATTTTCCGTCTACAATGTGCTGTCGGCGCTGGCAGTCTGCCGGCATCTGGAGGTATCTGCGGAGGATGTGCGCGCTGGTTTGGGCCGGGCACATGTCAAAGGCCGGATCGAGATGCTGCCGGTTTCTGACGAGTACACGCTGATGATCGATTATGCTCACAATGCCATGGCATTGGAGAGTCTGCTGACGACGCTGCGGGAATATGCGCCGAAGCGGATCGTGACGCTCTTTGGCTGTGGCGGTAACCGTGCCAAATCCCGCCGTTACGAGATGGGAGAAGTATCCGGACGGCTTTCGGATTTTACCATCATCACTTCCGACAATCCACGATGCGAAGAGCCCAGGGACATCATCGCGGATATCGTGACCGGGATGAAAAAGACTGACGGGGAATATGTCGAGATACCGGATCGCAAGGAAGCCATTGCCTATGCGATGCACCATGCAAAAGCGGGGGATGTGATCGTGCTGGCCGGCAAGGGGCACGAAGATTACCAGGAGATCAACGGCGTCAAGCATCCCATGGATGAGCGGCGGCTGGTGTGGGAGATCTTAAAAGAAGACGGAAATAGCGAAGCACTGGCGGCGATGGAGGCAAAGTATCCGGAACTGAAATAAAGATAAGGTAATATGAAAGAATCAGAAAAGAAATATGCAAGGATCATCGTCAATATCGCAGTAGAGACGCTGGACCGGCCGTTTGAATATCGGATCCCGGAGGCGCTCCGGTCGGTGCTGGAGGAGGGGATGGAAGTTACGATCCCTTTCGGAAAGGCCAATACCGAGCGTAAGGGGTATGTGGTCGCGATCACGGATACGGCGGAATACGATGAGGCACTGCTCAAAGATATTCTCCGCATCAATGAAAAGTCCGTAGGGATGGAGGGACGTACGCTGCAGCTGGCAGCGTGGATGCGGCATACCTATGGCGGGACCATGATCACGGCGATGCGCACGGTGCTTCCGGTCAAAAAGAAGATCAAAGAGAGTACCTTCCGCACGATCTGCAGAGTTGCAGAGACCGAGGCATTACAGGAACAGATCGATAGTTTAAATCCGGTGCGTTATGCGGGCCGGATTCGTTTGTATGAGGCACTGCTTGCGGCAGAGAGCATCCCGGAGCAGATGGTCAAAGATAAACTACAGGTGTCTGCATCGGTATTAAAGACGGCAGAAAAAGACGGATTCATCCGCATCGAGACCACCAGGCAGTACCGGGCACCCAGAGCAAGAGTGCAGGAAACGGCACGGGAAATGAAGCTTTCGGCAGTGCAGCAGTCGGTGGTGGAAGAGATCCGGGAAGAAATGCAGCAGGAACATCCGAGACCGGCACTGATCCACGGCATCACCGGCAGCGGCAAGACAGAGGTCTATATGGAGCTGATCGCCGGCGTGCTCGCGGAAGGAAAACAGGCCATCGTGCTGATCCCGGAGATCGCGCTGACATTTCAGACACTGATGCGTTTTTATACCCGCTTCGGAGACCGGGTATCGGTGCTGCATTCGAAGCTTTCGGACGGCGAGCGCTTTGACCAGTATGAGCGGGCCAAAAACGGGGAACTGGACATCATCATCGGCCCCAGATCGGTCCTGTTCATTCCGTTTCCGAAGGTGGGTATCATCATCATCGATGAGGAGCACGAGACCAGTTATAAGAGCGAAAAGGTACCGAAATACCACGCCAGGGAAGTGGCGGAATACATCGCGGCCAGAGACCATGCGCAGCTGGTGCTGGGATCGGCCACACCGTCGCTGGAGGCATATTACCGGGCGAAGAATGGGCAGTATCGCTTGTGCAGTCTGCAGGAACGTTTCGGTGGGGCACGCCTTCCTCAGGTGCATATTGTGGATCTGCGGGAGGAACTGAAGCATGGCAACCGCAGTTTCTTTTCGGACAAACTTAAAAGCCTGCTGACAGAGCGGATGGTGCGGGGGGAGCAGAGCATGCTCTTCATCAACCGTAGGGGGACGGCCGGATTTGTTTCGTGCAGAACTTGCGGATTTGTGGTAAAATGTCCCCATTGCGATGTGTCGCTCACGCAGCACCGGGACGGACGGCTGCGATGCCATTACTGCGGGCACGAAGAAGAAACGCCAAAGCTCTGTCCGAAATGCGGCTCCAAATACATTGCCGGTTTTCGTGCCGGCACGGAACGGATCGAAGAGGAACTGCAAAAACTCTATCCCTCCGCACGGGTGATGCGTATGGATGCCGATACCACGAAGAATAAGGATGATTACGAACGCATCCTGTCGGCGTTTGCGGACGGAGAGGCAGACATACTGGTGGGAACCCAGATGATCGTAAAGGGACATGATTTCCCCAATGTCACGCTTGTGGGAGCCATTGCGGCGGATCTGTCGCTGCACGCAAGTGATTTTCATGCGACGGAGCGAACCTTTCAATTGCTGGCGCAGGCAGCAGGGCGTGCGGGACGCGGGCAGAAGCGCGGGGAAGTGGTGATCCAGACCTATATGCCGGAGCATTACAGTATCGTTCACGCGGCGGCACATGATTACGAAGCCTTTTATGAAGAAGAGATCGGATTTCGGGAGCTGGCGGACTATCCGCCCGTCTGTCATATGCTGGCGATGCAGTTTTATGCCACAAATGAAACGGCGGGGATCGCGAGGGCCGGACAGGTGGCGGAGATACTTCGGGGCGATCCTAGGTTTGAGGGCGTACAAGTGCTCGGACCGGCGGAGGCATTGATCGGAAAACTGAAGGATATTTACCGGACCGGGCTGTATCTGCGCTCGAAGGACACGGAGCTGCTGATCGCGGCGAAGGATCTGGTGGAAGCAATGCAGGAAGAACAGCGTGGGACATCGGATGTGATCATCCAGTTTGATATGGACCCCACCGGTGCATTCTAATGCGATAACTGCAAGGAAGCACCTTGCCTTCCCCTTGAGGGTACTAGTTCCTGCTTAACGAACGAAGAGAGTTTAGCAGGACTGTAGACCGTAGGAGAAGGTGCCCGAAGGGCGGATGAGGTGTTTTGGATATTGCGTGCATTTTAAATTTTTAGTGATATAGGGAGGAGAACAAAAATGGCAATCCGTAAGATTCGGGAATTGGGAGATGAGGTGCTGGAGGCAGTATGCCGTCCGGTAACAAAGATGACGCCGCATACACAGGAGCTGATCGAGGACATGTTCGATACTATGTATGAGGCAAACGGTGTAGGTCTGGCGGCACCGCAGGTGGGCGTGTTGCGCCGGATCTGCGTGATCGATGTGACGGGAGAGGATCCGTATGTACTGATCAATCCGAGGATCGTGGAGAGCAGTGGTGAACAGACCGGCAACGAAGGCTGCCTGAGTGTACCGAACAAGACCGGCGTGGTGACCAGACCTTCCTATGTAAAGGTGGTGGCGCAGAATATCGATATGGAAGAATACGAACTGGAAGGCACGGAATTGCTGGCCCGCGCCATCTGCCATGAGCTGGATCATCTGGACGGCATCGTCTATGTGACCAAGGTAGAGGGTGAGCTGCATGATGTACGGGCTTTGGATGATATGGAAGATGACGCGGAGGAAGACGAATGAAGATCGTTTTTATGGGAACGCCGGATTACGCGGCGACGGCGCTGGAGGCCATCATCACAGCCGGCTATGAAGTGACGGGAGTGGTATGTCAGCCGGACAAACCCAAGGGACGCAGCGGAGCATTGGCGGCCTGCCCGGTCAAGGAATGCGCGTTAAAATATGGTCTGCCGGTGTTTCAGCCGGAGCGGATCAAGCGGGCCGAAGCCGTGGAAGAACTGAAGAAATTTCCGGCGGATGTGTTTGTGGTGGCGGCATTCGGACAGATCCTTTCGGAAGAGATCCTCACGATGCCGAAGTACGGCTGCATCAATATCCACGCTTCTCTTTTGCCGAAGTACCGCGGCGCGGCACCGATCCAGTGGTGCATCGTGGACGGCGAGCAGGAGACGGGTGTGACGATCATGCAGATGGATGCCGGGATCGATACCGGTGATATCCTGTTTACCAGGACCGTACCGATCACAAAGGAAGAGACCGGCGGCAGCCTGTTTGATAAACTGTCCCGGGCAGGTGCGGAACTGATCGTAGAAGCATTGCCGAAGATCGAGGCGGGGGACTTTACACCGCAGAAACAGGATGAAGCACAGAGCAATTACGCCCGGATGCTGAAAAAAGAAGACGGCGAGATCGTATGGCACAGTACTGCGGAAGAGATCGAGCGTCTGGTGCGCGGGATGAACCCATGGCCCAGTGCCTATACTTTTTATAATGGCAAGCAGTTAAAGATCTGGAAGGCAGAGGCGCTTGCGGAGAGCACGAACGATCTGCAGCCGGGAACCATCAGCGGGATCGGCAAGTCCGGCTTTGATATCGTCTGCGGCAACGGAATCCTGCGGGTTTTGGAAGCGCAGATGGAAGGTAAAAAACGCATGTCCGCGGTGGATTTTTTGAATGGCCGCGTGCTGGCGGTAGGCGACCGGTTAGGATAACATGGCAAAAGTAAGCGAAAATCGAAAACTGGTATATGAGATCCTGCTGGAGCTGGAGCGGTCCGAACAGAAGGCCGATGTGCTGCTGCATGCCGTGCTGGATAAGTACGACTATCTGGAGCAGCGGGACAAGGCATTTATCAAGAGGCTGACGGAAGGCTGTATAGAGCGCAAACAGACGCTGGATTATGTGATCTCGCGATATGCAAAGACCAAAAACGGGCGGGTGAAACCAGCGGTGCGGATCCTGTTGCGTATGGGCATTTACCAGATCATGTATATGGAAGGTGTGCCGGATGCGGCAGCCTGTAATGAGGCGGTTTCTCTGGCAGTGGAAAAAGGCCTGGGCGGACTCAAAGGCTTTGTGAACGGTGTGCTGCGGACCGTAAGCCGGGAAAAGGCACAGATCGCCTGGCCGGAGGAGGAGAAGCAGTTCTTATCGGTTTTTTATTCTATGCCGGAGTGGATCGTGGAGCGCTTCCTTGCTGCTTACGGAAGAGAACAGACGGAGCAGATGCTTGCGGCCTACCAGAGCGGGCGGCCGCTGACGCTGCGTGTCTGTGCGGGAGACGATGCTGCTGCATTGCAAAAGGAGTGGGAAGCGCAGGGCATCACCGTGAAGGCCAGTCCCTATCTGCCGGGGGTTTTTCAACTGGAAAATGTGCCGGGGGTGGAACGGCTTGCCGGTTTTTCGGAAGGGGCCTTTACCATACAGGATGTGAGCTCCATGCTGGCAGTGTATGCGGCAGACATTCATCCGGGGGATACCGTGGTGGATGTGTGTGCGGCACCGGGCGGGAAGAGTATGCTCGCCGCTGAGCTGTGCGGGGAAAAGGGCCGGGTCTATGCCTTTGACTTAACGGACTTTAAAGTAGAGAAGATTCGGGAGAATGCGGAGCGCCTGCATCTGGCGCAGCTTACGGCAGAAGTGCATGATGCCAGGGCGCACAAGGCGGAACTGGAGGGGAGCGCGGATGTGGTGATCGCCGATCTGCCATGCTCCGGTCTGGGTGTGCTGGGACGCAAGGCGGATATCCGCTATCGTGTGCAGCCGCAGGATATCTTATCCCTGCAGAGTCTGCAAAGAGAGATTCTCACGGAGGCCATCCGGTATCTGAAACCGGGCGGTACCTTATTATATAGTACATGTACTGTGAGCCGGGAAGAAAATGAAGACAACCGGGACTGGCTGCTGAAGCAGTTTGCCCTGGAGCCGGTATCCATTCGGGAAAGACTGCCGGAAGCAATCGTCGGGGATACGGCGGAGAAAGGTGCTCAGCAGATCCTTTGCGGGTTCCCCAAGGGGCAGCCGCTGCTGGACGGATTCTTTATATCGGTGTTTCGCATGAGGCAGGAAGCGTGAAAACAGACCTGAAAAATCTTACAATAGAAGAACTGACCGGGCTGCTGACGGAGCGCGGGGAAAAAGCGTTCCGCGCCAAACAGCTCTATCAGTGGATGCATCAGAAACTGGCAACGGATTTGGCGCAGATGAGCAATCTGCCGGCGGCGTTCCGGGAAGTACTGGCTGAAGAGTATTCCTACACCGTACTTGCACAGGAACAGGTGCAGATCTCAAAGCAGGACGGTACGCGCAAGTATCTGTTCCGCCTGCCGGACGGCAATTATATCGAATCTGTATGGATGCAGTATCATCATGGCAACAGTGTGTGCATCTCCTCACAGGTGGGCTGCCGCATGGGGTGTTCTTTTTGTGCGTCCACCCTCGGGGGCCTGGTGCGCAGTCTGACCACAGCGGAGATGCTGGAGCAGATCTACGCCATCACCCGGGATACGGGAGAGCGGGTATCGAATATCGTGGTCATGGGCATCGGAGAGCCTATGGACAACTATGACAATCTGGTGAGGTTTTTGCGGATGATCTCGGATGAAAACGGCTTAAATATCAGCCAGCGCAATCTGACGGTCTCTACATGCGGACTGGTAGAGGGGATACATAAGCTGGCACAGGAGGGCTTGTCCGTGACACTGGCGCTGTCGCTGCATGCGGTCACGGATGAAAAACGGCAGGCCATTATGCCGGTTGCCAAACGATACAACCTGCAGGAACTGATGGAAGCCTGCGACGATTATTTTGCAAAGACCGGACGGCGCATCAGTTTTGAGTACGCCCTGATCGCGGGGGTGAACGATACGCCGGAGGATGCGGCCGGGCTGGCAAAGCTGGCGGCAAAGCGGCACTGCCATGTCAATCTGATCCCGGTCAATCCGGTGACGGAACGCGGCTATCAGGAGCCGGACCGCAGCGCCGTGGTGGCATTTCAGAAACGGCTGGAAGAGCTGAAGGTGACGGCCACGATCCGCCGGGAGATGGGGCGTGATATCGACGGGGCCTGCGGACAGCTGCGCCGTAAGAAACTGGATCTGTGAATATTATGAAAAACTTTACAATTTTAGAAACTATGCTAGAATAGGAAGATATGAAACTGGCAGCCTATTCCGTTACAGACATCGGAAGAATCAGAAAAATCAATCAGGACTATGTGTTCACCTCGGAGGTGCCTATAGGGGCTCTGCCGAATCTTTTTATTGTGGCAGACGGTATGGGGGGACACAAAGCCGGGGAATACGCTTCCAAACATACCGTGGAGACCATTGTCGGCGAGACCAATCTGTCGACGGAGCGCAATGCGGTGCGGGTGATCTCCAAGGCGGTGCGTGTGGCAAACCGCAAGATCCGCAAAAAAGCCCTGTCGGATGACAACTATTTCGGAATGGGCACGACACTGGTGGTGGCGACGATCGATGATAACGGATTGACCGTAGCTAATGTGGGAGACAGCCGGCTGTATATCATTCGCGGTGACGAGATCAACCAGATCACTATCGATCATTCCCTGGTGGAAGAGATGGTGCAGATGGGAGAGCTGGAACGGAAGAAGGCGCGTAACCACCCGGATAAAAACATCATCACCCGTGCCATTGGCGTGATGGACGAAGTGGATGTGGATTTCTTTGAGGTGGATGATGTGATGGCCGGAGATGTGATCCTGATGTGTTCGGACGGCTTATCCAATATGCTGGAAGATGCGGAGATTCTGGGGATGATCCAGAGCGGAGGCACCCTGGCAGACCGGGCCAAACGGCTGGTGGCGGCCGCCAATATGAACGGGGGACGGGACAACATCGCAGTGGTTTTGGTGGAGCTGTTAAAATAGAAAAGATTATGAAAAAGCAGTGATTGTAGTATAGAAGTAAAGGGAAGATCTAAGGGACGGGCAGATAGTAATGATCAAGATTGGAATGACAGTAGCAGAGCGATATGAAGTGCTGGAAAAGATCGGCACCGGCGGTATGAGTGATGTGTATCGTGCAAAGGATCACAAACTCAGCCGTTTTGTGGCAGTCAAAGTCTTAAAGCAGGAATTTTCGGAGAATAAGGACTTTTTGCAGAAATTCCGCAGTGAGGCGCAGTCTGCCGCAGGACTGATGCATCCCAATATCGTGAATGTATATGATGTGGGTGAGGAGAACGGCTCCCATTATATCGTCATGGAATTGGTGGAAGGCATCACGCTGAAGAAATATATTGAGAAAAAAGCGAGACTCTCCGTAAGAGAGGCTGTCAGCATAGCGATTCAGGTGGCACAGGGCATCGAGGCGGCACACAACAATCACATCATTCATCGTGATATCAAGCCACAGAATGTCATCATCAGTATGGATGGCAAAGTAAAGGTGACGGATTTCGGTATCGCAAAGGCAGCGACCAGCAACACCATCACCTCCAATGTGATGGGCAGCGTGCATTACACTTCTCCGGAGCAGGTGCGGGGTGGTTTTTCCGATGAAAAGAGCGATATCTATTCCCTGGGTATCACCTTGTTTGAAATGCTTACCGGCCGTGTGCCTTTTAACGGGGATACTACGGTGGCAGTTGCGATCAAGCACATTCAGGAGCAGATGCCTTCTCCGAGAGAGTTTGTACCGGAGATTCCCATCAGTCTGGAAAAGATCGTGCTCAAATGTACCCAGAAGAGTCCGGATCGCCGTTATCAGTCGGCACCGGAACTGATCGAAGACTTGAAGCGCTCTCTGATCAGCCCGGACGAGGATTTTGTCAAGCTGGTGACGGAAGATACGACCGGTGAGACCAAGGAGATCCCGGCACACGAGCTGAATCAGATCCGCAGCCGTACCCGTAAGCGGGATGATCTGGATGCGCAGATGGCTACGGGACAGGTGGTGGAAGAGTATCCGCAGGAGGAAGGCGCAGCGGAAGAGTATCCGCAGGATTATGCAGAGCCGGAGTATGCGGAAGGCGACTATCAGGAAGGCAATTATTCTGAGGGCGAGTATCCGGAAGAGAATTACGCTCAGGACGGCTATGATCCGAATGCAAATTATGATGAGAACTATGCCGGCTATGAAGGAAACGAAGGTGGCGAATATCCGGAAGAATATGTGGAGGAGTATCCGGAGGAAGCACCGGGAACCGTACAGTCTGAGATGACACCGCCGCGCAAGCGCAGTGAGGGAAAGGTTTCGGGCAATACCGGCAGCACGGGCAGCAAGAGCGCTAAGAGCGGCAGCAGCAAATCCGGCAGCAGCAAGAGCGGTAAGAGCGGAAACAAGTCCGGCAGCAGCAAGAGCAGCAGCAAGACGACTATGGCAGCGCCGGCCAAAAAGAACAGTAAGAACAGCAAAAATACAAAGAATACCAAAAAGAGCACGACCACAGCCAAAACGAACCGGCGCCAGCGTGATTATGATGAGTATGATCCGCGTATGGAACTGTTGACCACGGTACTGATCGTGATCGCGGCGATCATCGTGGGCTGTATCTTCCTGTATATTGTGGGCAGTGCAATAGGTCTCTTTGGAGAGAGAGAGCCGGAACAACAGCAGGCACCGGTAGAAGCGACGGAGACGCCCGTAGACGATGGCAGTTCGGCAGAAACACCGATACCGTCCGGGGCAGGAACCTATACTCCCGGAAATGCCATCATTCCCAGAGTTGTGGGGCTGACGAAGCAGGAAGCTACGGTAGCCTTGGAAAATGAAGGCTTTGAAGTAGAAGTGATCCGTGCCAATTCGGACACAGTGGCAAAAGATGTTGTAATGGTACAGGATCCTCTGGAGGACAGTAAGCTGGCACGCGGAGGCACGGTCACCATTACGGTAAGTCTCGGCAAAGAGTCCAGTGAAGTGCCTATGCCGGATCTGAAAGGTCTGACGGGCGCGGAGGCAACGACGGAGCTGGACAATCTGGGCCTGACCTTAAAGATCGTTGGCGAGGAGTATAACGATAAATATCCCCAGGGACAGATCATTTCCCAGAATTATACCGTGGGCAGTACCATCAGCAGCGGTACCGAAGTGGAAGTGCGTATCAGTCTGGGACAGGAAAAGGTCTACTATAATGTGAATTACACGGTACAGGCACCGGCAGACTATGCCGGCGGTGACGCAGGTATCATATTGGTGGAGCCTACCAGCGGACAGCAGATCTGGTCCACCACGACCAGTTCATTCCCGGTACAGATCAATATTACCGGGTTAGAGAATATTTCAGACGGCATTATCTCCATCAATTACCATGCGAACCAGGAGCAGACGGTGACAGATGTGAACGGTAATGTCTCCGTGGTACCGGTGCAGGTGACCAAGACTGCAGATCCTATCGTTGTGCAGTTCACAAGGGCGCAGTAGGCGTATGGCGAACAGTAAGGACGGCAGGATCGTAAAAGGCATCGGTGGTTTTTACTATGTAGCGACCACGGATGATGAGTTGTATGAATGCCGCGCAAGAGGAATCTTTCGTAAGGACGGTAAGAAGCCTCTGGTGGGGGATTATGTCCGCATCGGGATCGTAGATGAAGAGAAAAAAGAGGGCAGTGTGGATGAATTGCTGCCCAGACAGAATGCGCTGATCCGTCCGGAGGCAGCCAATGTGGATGTGGCACTTCTGGTATTTGCATGCGCATCCCCGGAACCGAGTCTTTTACTCTTGGATCGTTTTCTGGTGATGCTGCGGGCACAGGATGTGAAATGTATCCTGATCTTTAACAAGGATGATCTGGTGGCGGAAGAACGCATCACGGAGTATAAGCAGATCTATCAGGATGCGGATGTGGAGGTGCGCTGTATTTCCGCAAAGGCCGGAGGCACGGAAGAGATCTTAGAGCGCATCCGGGGATGTACGGCATTGCTGGCAGGCCCCAGTGGCGTGGGCAAATCCACGATCTTAAATACCCTTTGTCCGCAGGCACAGATGGAAACCGGCGAGATCAGTAAGAAACTGAAACGCGGCAAGCACACCACAAGGCATGCGGAGTTGTTTTTGGTGGATGCTGATACCTATCTGATGGATACGCCGGGATTTACGGCGCTGACGCTTGGCGATATGCCGGAGGAAGAGATCCGCTGCTATTATCCGGAGTTTCATCCGTATGAAGGCAAATGTCGTTTCCGGGAGTGCTCCCATACACACGAACCCGGGTGCGCGGTGCGGGAAGCGGTAGAGAACGGACAGATCCACAAGGCAAGACATACAGCATATATGGCGTTGTATGAAGAGCAGAAAAACCGAAAAAAATATTAAACCTTGCCGTTCCCTTGTGGAACAGGTACCGTCAAAGGCGACGGATGAGGCGTAGGGGGCTAAGAGATGAAGAGAAAGAGAAGGTTGGCACCGTCCATACTGGCAGCAGATTTTATGCATTTGCAGGAACAGGTGGATGCGGCGATCGCAGGCGGTGCGGAGATGCTTCATTTTGATGTGATGGATGGGGTGTTTGTACCGGCCATTTCCTTTGGTATGCCGGTGCTTAAGAGTGTCAAGAAAGGGTGTGCGATCCCGCTGGATGTGCACCTGATGATCACGCAGCCGGAACGGTATGTGACGGATTTTGTACGCTGCGGCGCAGATATCCTGACGGTGCATTACGAAGCCATGAAACAGCCGGCCAGAGTACTGGAAGAGATCCGTACCTGGGGTGTGAAAGCCGGGTTGGCCATCAGTCCGGAGACGGCGCCGGAGGAGGTCAGAGAACTGTTACCGCAGATCGATCAGATCACGGTGATGACGGTGCGCCCCGGTTTCGGCGGGCAGACCTATATTCCCGAGTGTATTGAAAAAGTGCGCACCATAGCTGCCTGGGTGGATGAAGCCGGGTATGCCGTGGATATCGAGGTGGACGGCGGTGTAAAGCATGACAATATCGATGTCTTCTTAGAAGCGGGGGCCAATGTCATCGTGACCGGTTCGGCGGTTTTTTCAGGGGATGTAAAGCAAAACGCGGAGATCTTTTTGCAGAAGATGCAGGAGATCTGAAATAAGAAAAATAAAAAAGTTCCGGTTCATCGGGACTTTTTTCAAATACTATCCACTATGGAGGGCGGCAGCATGGAGAAAATGCATCGTAGGGGATTGAGTATCAAATTGATCGCGGCAGTGTATTCCGGCATTGCCATCTTTGGACTGGCCATCGTTGTTGTTTTGATCGGCTATCATCTGTTCGGGATCAATGTGGAAAGAAGCTATGAAAAATATGCGACCACCGTATTGGAATATGCATATACGGTGTCGGAAGAGTACGCTTTCGGAGATATGATCGCCGCGCGTGAGATGCCGGAGGATTACGAAGAGATGCGGGAACATTTGAACCGGATCAAAGAAAGTTCCGACATCGGTTATCTTTATGCCATCTATTTTGAAGATCCGGAGGATATCCATAGCATTACCTATGCGATCAATGCCAAGACCAGAGAAGAACTGGCAGGTGGCGGTGCCTACACATACCTGGGTACGCCATGCGAAGCCGGCAGCTTTGAGGATGAGACGCTTGTGACACTGCAGCAGGCGCTCAAAAGCGGACAGACGGAATGTGCGCTTCTGGAGGGCTATGCGGAAGCTTACGGGCATATGCTCAACGGATATAAGGTTATTTTTGACAGTACCGGTCAGCCGGCAGGACTCCTATGCGTAGAGATCGATATCAACAACATTACCGGAGAAATGAATCGTTATGCCCGTGATATTGTATTGTTTGCGGCCATCTTTACGCTGGTGGTTACCGGTGTGTATATCTTTTCCATCGAGCATTCGGTGATCGATCCCATCGCAAAGATCACCCGTGCCGCGAAGGATTTCAGTAAAAATATCGGGGATCAGAACGCTATGGATGAGAGTGTGCAGAAACTGGCGAGGCTGGATATCCGGACGCATAACGAAGTGGGGGATCTGTACAGGACCGTCAGCAAGATGGAAATGGATATGGCAAAACAGTTGAGCGATATCCGGCAGTATGCGGAAAAAACCGTAAAGATGCAGGACGGTCTGATGGTGCTGATGGCGGATATGGTCGAGACAAGGGATTCGGACACCGGCACACATATCCAGAAGACAGCTGCCTATGTAAAGATCATTCTGGATGGGCTCAAACGGAAAGGCTATTACACAGAGACTCTGACACCGCAGTATATGGAGGATGTGGTCAAATCGGCACCGCTGCATGATGTGGGCAAGATCAATATTTCCGATACGATACTGAATAAGCCCGGCAGACTGAGCCCTGAGGAATATGAGGTGATGAAGTCTCATACCACCTGGGGCAAAAAGATCATTGATAAGGCCATCCGTAATGTAGGTGGCGAGAGTTATCTTAAGGAGGCACGGAATATGGCCGCCTATCATCATGAAAACTGGAACGGAAAAGGCTATCCGGAGGGACTGGCCGGGGAAGAGATCCCGTTATCCGCGCGTATTATGGCAGTTGCGGATGTGTTTGATGCGCTGACTTCACAGCGTGTCTACAAGCCGGCATTTTCTCTGGAAGAAGCGGTGCGCATCATCCGGGAAGACAAGGGCATCAAATTTGATCCCAAATGCGTGGAAGTCTTTCTGGAAGCCATGCCGGAAGTGCAGGAAGTAATGAAACGACTGAATGGAAACATGCCTTCCCCTTGAGGGGCGCTGTGTGCCAATGTGAACGGCATGAAAAATAATACGGATACCTGGAAAAAGTACTTTGATGAGATAGAAATGATCAGGGGAGACGGGAAACTATGCAGAAAACACGAAAAAGAGATCTTGTTCCGATCATCTTAAACATTCTGATAGTGGTATTTGTTGTATGCGGAACCTATGCGATGCTGACGAATAAAGAGTCCGGATCCGGTCTTACAGCTTCCGGAGTAGAGAATCTCAAATACTTTACCGTGTTATCCAATGAGTTTTGCGGTATTGTTGCGATTCTGTGGCTATGCTTGTATTTTACGGGAAAGAAGACTCCGGTGCTTGCCAAACTGATGGGAGCATCGGCAACCGGATTGACTTTCCTGATCATTGCAGCATTTTTGCAGCCGATGTACCCGGATCTGAATTTGTATAAAGGGGGAAACTTCTGGTTTCATCTGGTGGTTCCGCTGATCGCTATGGCCGAGTTTGTTTTATCGTCAGACGGCGGGAAAGTGCCGTTTCGGTATACCGTATTTTCGGCAATGCTCGCACTTCTGTATGGCAGCGGATATCTTATCAATATTCTTCTGAACGGGATAGGAACATGGCCGGAATCCAATGACTGGTATGGATTTTTAAACTGGGGATTTCCGGTCGGGATAGCAATCTTCGCAGTCGTTGTTCTTATGGATTTTGGGATTGCATGTTTGCTGCGATTCTTGAATGGGAAAGTTGGAAATAGAACGGGAAAGAATTAATTAGGAGGAATGGATAAGAAGGTTTTTTAATGTTCATTTAAGGTTGCAGATGTATTCTGTCGATATAGCATCCAAAATAGGAAGTTTATCGGTACCGAAAGGGAAAACATATGCGACGCTGGATAAAAAAATATGGATTTGAAACAGGCTATGCGATATTTTTGATCGTTTTGACGACGGTTGCGGTATTGGATGTTTTTGTGATACGGCATCCATACCGGAAAGAAACTGCTGTAACAGGAGTTGTAGCGGAAACACCGACAGAAGCGATAACAGAAACGGCAGGAGAAGCATCGCCGGAAGTGGTAACAGAAGTTACGGCAGAAAGATCGCCGGAAGCGGCAAACGAAGCAGTATCAGCAACTAAGGGGAATGGTATCGAGCTTTCTACATCCCGGTATTGTGACACCACAGTCTATGTTGCGGATGTGTGGATTGAAAGTCCGGAAATGCTGATGACGGCGTTTGCGGAAGATACCTATGGGCGTAATATAAAAGCGGCGGTTTCCGAGATCGCGGAGGATAACGATGCACTATTTGCCATCAACGGTGATTTTTACGGTGCGCGTGATCGCGGGTATGTAATACGCAATGGGGAAATCTATCGAACTGCCGGGGCGGGAAATGAAGATCTGGTGATCTATAAAGACGGCAGTTTTGGAATCATTCAGGAGGATGAGATCTCGGCGGAAGAGCTGTTGCAAAACGGAGCGATGCATGTATTTTCCTTCGGCCCGGCTTTGTTGGAGAACGGTGAGATCACGGTTTCGGCAGGAACGGAAGTCGGGCGTGCTATGGCGTCTAATCCGCGTACGGCCATCGGAATGATCGAACCGCTTCACTATGTTATGGTGGTAAGTGACGGACGGACCAGGGAGAGTGAAGGACTCAGTCTGCAGGAACTGGCATATTTTATGCAGGGGCTGGGAGTACAGACGGCCTATAATCTGGACGGCGGCGGATCTTCCACGATGGTTTATGAAGGAGAAGTAGTCAACAAGCCAACCACCGGCGGCAACCGGATCCATGAAAGGAGCGTGAGCGATATTGTATACATCGGCAAATGACGGATTCGAAACGGATCTGTGGAAGTTGACACGGAATTATCTGATGGTCACCATGTTTTGCCTGGCATTTGGCGCGATATACGAACACTTCAGCTTTGGCGTATATTCGATGTACATGATATACGCATTTACCGTGCCGCTGATCGGAGGCGTATTACCGGCCGTATACTGCGGACTGCATCCGCAAACGATCATAATCAGGAAGCGCAGCAGAAAGATGTGGCGGGCCGGGATTGCAACTTTGACGGTAGGAAGTATTTATACCGGGGCATTGGAAATCTATGGCACGAATAGCATATTCAGTTACATATATCTTATTCTGGGACTGCTATGGATCGGAATGGCAGTGATCACATTCCTAAAGGACAACGGTTGAGCGAGCGCTCAGCCGTTTTTGAGCAATTTGTCGAGTGTCACCGGGCGACCGTGTACCTTTGCAAAAATATTAAGAATCATAACAAATCTGTAAAGGGATACGGTCGTATGTTGTTCCCGCATATTCGGATGCGGGACATTTTATATAATGTGCGCAACTAACGGTTGCGAAAGTTCCATGCGCAGTAGACTAACATTTCCCATATAAAGATCCGAGTTTGACCGTATCTTGATCATAAGCAAAATACGGAAAGGTTATATGTTTTTGCAAATGGTTTATTTATGTAGAAAACAAGAATGAGACCTTTCAATAAGGAGGTTTGTATGAAGGATCATAAGGAGCAGATGAAACCCTTGCAGGCAGTGATATTTTTTGGAACCATATTTGTTGTCGGAGTGATTCTGTATGCGGTTAGTGTAAAGATGCAACCGGAGAAGACGGATCTTTACTATGAGAACATAGGCCGTATCTCTGATTTTGAAAAGAATGCTATTTATCGTCTGGAACCGGACCACTATGAAGTGATCGGAAAGTATTTTTACCGGCTATCCAAGTCAAAATCGCAGGATGAACTCTGGTTTAATATTAAAGTGACGGATTCTCGGGGAAATGAATACTATATGCTTTTAAGAGAAAGCGAAACTCAGGTCAGAAACGGAGAACTTAAAAATCCCCGTATCACATACGGGAGAGCATACAGAGTGCCGGAGTATATTCGCAAAAAACAGCTGGAAAGTTTGGAAGCTATGGGGATCACCGGAGATAATGTATATGGGATCGCGTTCGGCATACCTACGCAGGAAATCCCGATTTTTGCGGGCGGAGTTATGTTTATGTTCGCGCCATTCGGTCTTCTTGTATATTTTATACGGTATAGTATTAGTCGTCGGAGACGGGGGCGCGTATAGTTCCATCAGGGCGAGATCGGGTGACCGTGTACCTTTGCATATCAAATCTGTAAAGGTATTCGGTCACAGGCTGGGGAACATTTGTTCTTTTTGGGGTTGATTTTTTAGAAGAAAGTGGTACAATATATTTATAGTAAAGATGAAGGGAGGAAGAAAAGATGGCTACATCGAGTATTTTTCATACTGTACAACTGAATACTCCGGAAAAGGCAGAGGCTTTTGTGGCAGCATTGGAAGCCTCCGTTAATGACCCGTGGGTAAGACGCAACAATAGAAGACATACCGTTGAAACGGATCCTGCGGTTATTAAGAAGATTATGGAAAATAATAAAAAGAATCGGGAGAATGTAAAATGAGTTTTTCCGTCCTGAATATTCTTGATATTATGGAAGATAGCGGAGAGGATGACATCAGGGATGCACTTTCCGCTTTTTCGTGTCCGGCAAATTTGGAGATAGAGAATTTTGCAAGAAATAAGGCTATAGAGTTTGCCAAAAGAAAGCTATCTGTTTCATATATTGTATTCGATAATGCTGATTCACAGATTGTCGGATATTTTACGCTTACGCATAAGGCATTGGATATCAAAGGTACAAATCTGAGTAATACCAATCGGCGCAAATTGGGAAACGTCTGTGCGATGCTGCATGTGGATTTTACCGGAATCAGCATTCTGCGTTTCGAAAAAAACGAAGGCGCATGTACGCTGCCGTGCCTGGAACTGGCGAATGATTGCAGGCACCTGCGGGGAAAATTCTGATCGGGCGCAACCGCAGGTTGCATAAATTCCATGTTCAGGTGGTGGTGTTTGCAGCGTTTTGAAAATATACTATATCCTTGTTCAAGACAATAAAACGTTTACAAAGGGAGGAAAATGAACATGCAAAACGTAAACATTGAGGGGATCGGAAACAAGGATACGGTGAAAGAATTGTTCGCGCAGGTGAACGGACTGCGGGAAGAAAATTGTTTTTTGGTAGTATTGAATTATGACTATGTTGGTTCGATGGGGGGGAGCACCGGGCAGATAGCGACCGCAAATGGCGCGGTAGTGGGCGCAAAAGCAGGAGGCGTTGCCGGCGGGCTTGTCGGAGGCCTGGTTGCAGGGGCGGGATCAAACGCTGTGAATGAGGCGGTCGCGGAATTTAAGCAGTCGCTGGATGAGAAAGAGAAGATCGTTTTTGATACAACGGTCTATGGAGGATATCTTCTGAATATTGTTTCCGACGGGATCGGGATCATCCCGCTTTCCAATAACGGAAAGATCATGCCGACGCCTAAAAATTTCACCACGGATATCGAGCATTATGTATTTTTTGCAAATGATGAGATCGAAGCAATCAAACTGGAGAAACTGCCGCTGCGGTTTTCTACAAAGAAACTGGCACTGTATTTAAAAAACAGGAAGGATATCTGTCCGCGATGGAACTGTCCGGCGAAAGATAAACTGGTAACGTATCAGGAGGAAAATTTCAAAGCATTGTCAGCCAGACTGGGATAAAAAAGGTTGCCTGCTGCAGCGAGAGATTGCGCAGCAGGCTTTTTTGCTTTATAGGTAATTGCTTCGCAATTCCTATAAAGCAAAAAAGCCCTCCGGGGGATGCGCACTTCTTCACTACGTTACGCATAGTGATTTTCTAACGGTAAAATCGTAAGAAAATCATCTATCGCGCGTGAGGAAATTGTTGCTATCGCAACCGCGCTCGGCGCGAGCGTTCTGCGAGCAGAACGCTTTCTTGCTTAATGGAAATTGCTTTGCAATTGTAATACCTATTTATAACAAGATTTGATACTTGCCGTATCAAATAATAAGGAGAATCCCCGGAGAAAACCCGTTATCATAGATTCAATATTTTCAGCACTTCGCTGTGGTAAAGGAGTTTAACAGATGGGCGATAACTTGAAAAAACGGATCGGAATGTCTCTTTTTGGCGTGATCATTTGTGCGATCAGTGTAGGGATTTTTAAGATAGCTGCGCTTGGTGTGGATCCGTTCCAGTCGTTTATGGCAGGACTGGATGCCGTGATCCCGATTGAGTTCGGAACGTTGTATGTGATCACAAATGCCGTGATGCTTATTTTCGCGCTGGTATTTGATAAGCATTATATCGGAATCGCAACATTCATCAACCTGTTTTTGCTGGGGTATATTACACAGTTTACCTACAGTTTTTTGCAGACGATCATTGTGGAACCCTCCATAGGGATCCGGATCCTGTGTCTGGTCATCGGTGTGGTGATCATCTGCTTCGGATCGGCTTTTTATATGACGGCGGATCTCGGCGTTTCTACCTATGATGCCGTTGCGCTGATCATCTGTAATACCTGGAAAAAGGGAAAATTCCAATATGTCAGGATCATCACGGATCTTGTCTGCGTTATTCTTGGCGTAGCATTATTCCTTCTGGCCGGCGGGACACCGGCGCAAATACTGACGATCGCGGGTGTCGGAACCATCATCACCGCATTTTTTATGGGGCCGCTGATCGAATTCTTTAATGTACATATTGCAAGACCGGTGTTAAAAGGGAAAAATGATGTGAACAAATAAAGGAGGGATGTTGTATGAGTATTATGCTTGATCAGATGCCGAAGTTGGGATTTGGTATGATGCGGCTGCCGGAGAATAACGGCACGATCGATCATGAACATGTCTGCAGGATGGTAGATCAGTATATGCAGGCGGGAATGAATTACTTTGATACCGCCTATGTATACCATGGCGGCAAGTCTGAGGTGGCGGCGAGGGAGGCTCTGGTAAAACGGCATCCCCGCGAGAGCTTTATGCTGGCAACAAAGCTGCCGGCCTGGGAGATCAAAAAAGAGAGTGATATCGAAAGGATATTTCAGGAACAGCTGGATCGCGCAGGTGTGGAGTATTTTGATTTTTATCTGCTGCATTCGATCGAGGACGGTTCCAATTATGATACCTATGTGAAATACGATTGTTTTTCCTGGGGAATGAAGAAGAAGGAAGAGGGTAAGATCAAGCATTTCGGTTTTTCGTACCACGGCAGCCCGGAGCTGCTGATCGAAATTCTGGATGCACATCCGGAGCTGGAATTTGTGCAGATCCAGCTGAACTATCTGGACCGGCCGAATCCGGTGGTACGTTCGCAGAAACTGTATGAGATCCTGCGCGACAGGAATATCCCGATCATCGTCATGGAACCGGTACGGGGCGGTATGCTTGCAAATATGGCACCGGAAATCGAAGCGAAGTTTAAGGCGCGTCAGCCGCAAAAGTCTGTGGCATCATGGGCGTTGCGCTTTGTCGGCTCGCTGCCCGGGGTAATGACGATCCTGTCCGGAATGTCGAATGATGAACAGATGAAAGATAACATCCGCACCTTCACCGATTTTGAAAAACTTGCAGACGATGAGATGCAGATCATCGATGATGTGACGGATGAGCTGATGAGTATGCCGCAGATCGGCTGTACGGCGTGCAAGTACTGCTGCGACGGGTGCCCGAGAAAGATCAGTATTCCGGATGTATTCCGGACCGTAAATACGCTTAGGCGTTATCCGGATGACTGGAGAGCAAAAAACTTCTACTCCGGGCTGACCGAACGGAGCGGCAGAGCTTCGGATTGCATCGGATGCGGGCAATGTGAACGGGTATGTCCGCAGCATCTGCCAATCATAGAACTGCTGAAAGAAGCAGCAAATATTCTGGATCGTTAACTGGCTCGCGGGTCTTCGGACCCGGGAGTTTTTTGGATGAATTTTCGCTTGTTCTGTGAGCGTTACAACGGGCAGTTCTGAACCGTGTTTCATTGCGATAATTGGCATTTTATGGTAAAATTTTCATTAATTATGGAAGAGAATCCGGCTCTGTTCGAGAGCTGATAAAAAAGGTGGAGGCAAAGAGGAATGGTAACAGGCGTGATCAAGAATAAGGTGGATAAGATCTGGACAGATATCTGGGCAGGAGGTATTACAAACCCACTGACCGTGATCGAGCAGCTGACCTACCTGATGTTCATCCGGTCTCTGGATGAGAAGGAGCTGGAAGCAGAAGAATTCGACAATATGACCGGCAAGAAAGGGGCAAGGATCTTCCCGGAATCGGCCATCGGCCAGTCCATGCGCTGGAGCAGATTCAAGGACCGGGATCCCAGAGAGATCTTCGAGATCCTGTCACAGCGTGTATTCCCTGCAATCAAAAATATGAAGGGCGGTAAATTGCCGGATTTTAAGGAAAACGGCGAGATGATCCCGGTATCCGTGAAGGATGAGAGTGCCGAAGGTACCGCCTTTGCCAGATATATGGAAGATGCCATGTTCTTGATCCCGACACCGCAGGTGCTGCAAAAGATCATTACCGGCCTGGAGGATCTGTACGAACATGACATCGCGGAACTGGATATGCAGGGAGATCTGTATGAGCATATGCTGGGGAAATTATCCACCGCCGG
>JAFXQR010000014.1 GCA_017526985.1 Lachnospiraceae bacterium | reverse complement strand
TCCTTTAAGACCGTGGTGGTCTCGTACACATCATCCACGATGATACGAACGATACCGAAACCGTCAGTCTCTGCCAGGGAGAGTGCGCGCATATTGATCTTGTTGGCTGCCAGCACATCCGTCATCTCGCACATCTTGCCCGGCTTGTTTTCCAGAAAGATTGATACCTGTTTTACTCCCATAAGTAACCCCTCCTTTGTTTTTATTTTATAAGCAAGAAATGTTTCAGATCCTGCGGTTATCGATCACACGTACTGCCTTGCCTTCGCTGCGGGTGATGCTCTTCGGAGCTACCAGCGTTACCTTTGCCTTGATGCCCAGCATGCTCTTCATGCCTGCCACCAGGTCGTTCTGGCGCTTGGTGATCTCGTTGACGTTATCGGTAAACATCTCCGGTGTCATCTCTACATGTACATCCAGCGTATCGTTGTTGTTCACGCGGTCCACGATGATCTGGTAGTTTGCCTGATAGCCGTTCTCCAGAAGCACTGCTTCGATCTGGGACGGGAATACATTGACACCGCGGATGATGAGCATATCATCACTGCGTCCCTTCGGCTTCTCCATCTTTACATGGGTACGTCCGCAAGGGCATTTCTCACGATGCAGTACGCAGATATCCTTGGTACGGTAACGGATCATCGGGAATCCCTTCTTGTCGATGGCCGTAAATACCAGCTCACCCTGCTCACCGTCCGGCAGCACTTCGTGAGTCTTGGGATCGATGATCTCCGCGATGAAGTGGTCTTCGTTGATGTGCATACCGTTCTGGGCGCTGCACTCAAATGCCACACCCGGTCCGGAAAGCTCGGTCAGACCATAGATATCAAATGCCTTGATGCCCAGGGTCTTTTCGATATCCTTACGCATCTCCTCACTCCAAGCCTCTGCGCCGAAGATACCGGCCTTCAGAGGGATGTCCTCCGGGGTAAGTCCCATCTCTTTCATGCTCTCGCCCAGATATGCCGCATAGCTGGGGGTACAGCAGATGATGGTCGCTTCCAGATCACGAAGGAACATAATCTGACGCTCCGTATTGCCCGAAGACATGGGAACGGTCATACAACCTACCTTATGGCTGCCGCCATGCAGGCCTGCGCCACCGGTGAATAAACCGTAGCCGTAAGATACCTGGCAGACATCTTCTTTGGTAGCGCCTGCTGCCATCAGCGCTCTTGCGCAGCAGTCTTCCCAAAGATCCACATCCGCCTGGGTGTAGAATGCGATCACGCGTTTGCCGGTGGTACCGGAAGTGGAATGGATACGCACCACTTCTTCCTTGGGAACGCCCATCAAACCGTAAGGATATGCATTGCGCAGATCATCCTTGGATAAGAACGGCAGTTTATGCAGGTCATCGATGCTCTTGATGTCATCCGGTGTGACACCCTTCTCTTCCATCTTTTTGCGGTAGTAGGGTACATTCTCCCATACATGGTGTACCTGCTCTACCAGTTTCTTGTTCTGAATGGCTACGATCTCTTCCCGCGAAGCACATTCAATCTCTTTCTGGAAATAGTTTTCCATTGGTACAAAACCTCCTACGCGTTTTTCCCGAGTTCGAACGCTTTCTTGTTCATCTCCAGGAACTTGGCCGGAACCATAGCTTCCATTGCTTTCTGCCATGCTTCTTCCGGCATATTGAAATAATGTGACAGTCTGCCCATCAAAACGATGTTAACTGCCTTGGAGGATCCGGCCTGTTCTGCCAGGGCCAGACAATCCAGTGCATCCACTTTTGCGCCGGTGGCTTTCATCTTTTCCACCAGATCGGTCGGATATTCCTGCGCTCCGGTGATCACGGGCATCGGATCGATCTGCTGGATATTGGTCACGATCTGTCCGTCCTTCTTTAAGTACGGCAGCCATCTTGCAGCCTCCAACAGCTCAAACGATACGATATAATCTGCTTCGCCCTTATCGATCACGGGAGAATATACTTTTTCACCATAACGCACATAGGTTACCACGCTTCCGCCGCGCTGGCTCATACCATGCACTTCGGAAACCTTTACATCATAGCCTGCATCCAAAAGCAGTTTGCCAAGCAGCTTGCTTGCCAACAAAGAGCCCTGGCCACCGACACCTACGATCATCACATTCTTTGTTTCACTCATTTTCAGATGGCCTCCCTTTAATTATCTTTCTTTGTACTTTCAAATGCTTTCACGCCGCACATCTGCTCGCAGACACCGCAGCCTACGCACAGTGTCGCATCCACGCGCGCCTTGCCGTCCTTGATGGAAATGGCCGGGCAGCCGATGCGCATACAGGACTTGCAGCCCACGCACTTATCGGTATTTACGGTAAGCGGTGCATTGTGTTTCACATACTTCAGCAGTGCACACGGTCTTCTGGAGATGATCACGGAAGGCTCGTTTGCTGCCAGCTCTTCTTTGACTGCCGCATCGCATGCCTTCAGATCGTACGGATCTACCACGCGCACGCGGTTGAAGCCCATAGCTCTGCACAATGCTTCCAGATCGATCTTGCCTGCCGGATCCCCTTTGATGTTGTAGCCGGTGGTCGGGTTCTGCTGATGGCCCGTCATACCGGTGATGGAGTTATCCAGAATGATCACCGTCGAATTAGACTGGTTATACGCGATGTTTGCCAGACCGGTCATACCGGAATGCATAAAGGTAGAGTCACCGATCACGGCAACGGTCTTGCCCTCGTTTGCGCCTTCCCCGGCAATGTTGTAGCCGTGGATCGCACTTACGGAAGCGCCCATGCACAGTGTCATATCAATGGCAGACAGCGGAGCCACAGCCCCCAGCGTGTAACAGCCGATATCTCCGAGAACGGTGCACTTATTCTTATTCAGAGTATAGAACAGACCTCTGTGCGGGCAGCCTGCACACATTACAGGCGGGCGCATCGGAATGGTATCTTCTACGGCATTGCCGGAAGGAACTTCTTTTCCAAAGGCTCCGCGCAGCATATTCTGGGAGAACTCACCCTCCAGCGGCAGGATATCCTTGCCGGATACGGTCAGTCCCAGAGCTTTGCAGTGGTTCTCGATGATCGGATCCAGTTCTTCCACAACCACCAGCTTCTCTACTTTGGAAGCGAAGTCTTTGATCATCTTCTCCGGCAGCGGATTGACCATACCGAGCTTCAGTACGGATACGCTGTCACCAAACACTTCTTTGACATACTGATAGGAAGTGGAGTGTGTGATGATACCGATGGCGGTACCGCCCATCTCCACACGGTTGATCCCGGATGTCTCGGACCACTCCCGCAGCTTGCGGGTACGCTCCTCCACGAAGGGATGACGACGGATCGCATTGCCCGGCATCATTACATACTTCGGGATGTTTTTTTCATACGCCTTACGCTCCGGTACCACACGCTCGGAAGTCTCTACCACCGACTGGCTGTGTGCCACACGGGTACACATCTTCATGATGACCGGCGTATCAAAATCCTCGGAGATCTGATAAGCGATCTTCGCAAATTCCAGTGCTTCTTTGGAATCGGACGGCTCCAGCATCGGCACTTTTGCCGCGATGGCGTGATGACGGGAATCCTGCTCGTTCTGGGAAGAATGCATGCCTGCATCGTCCGCCACGCAGATCACCACGCCGCCGTTCACGCCCGTATAAGACATAGTATAGAGCGGGTCTGCCGCCACATTCAAACCTACATGTTTCATACCGCAAAACGATCTTCTGCCGGATAAGGATGCGCCAAACGCCGCCTCCATCGCTACTTTCTCATTGGGTGCCCATTCGCAGTAGATCTCGTCATACTTCGCTGCTTCTTCGGTCACTTCGGTACTGGGTGTTCCGGGATAAGAGGAAACAAAACAGCAGCCTGCTTCGTACAGACCACGGGCAAAGGCCTTGTTTCCCAACATCAGTTCCTTCATCTTCCTGCCTCTCCTTTATCATTCTTTCCTGGGATACGGAGCATCCGTCCCCATATGTTTCAAACCCTAAAGGTTTAGTTTATCACAATTCTGTTCTGTGGTAAATATGCGATTTTAATAGTCCAGGATCTCCACCTTTCTCTCGATCGTCTTTCCATTAACGATGATCTCCTGCCTGCCGTTGGTAATCCGGATCCTGTCTTCCTGCACCAGGCTGTCCTTCCCGCTGTTATTACGAAACCGCACACGAAAATCTGCATTTAAGATCTCGGCATCGGTATCCTCATTATCACCGCCGAATGCATAAGCATCTTTTCCTCTTCCTTCGATCCGGACCATAGCCGTATCCACGCGAAAATCCGTTTTTCCGTTCCGCGCTCCCACAACTGTTGCATTGTCCGCCTGCAGATCCAGGCGGGAATTTGCATGACGGATCAGAACTTCCGCTGCCGGCCCGAATATCGTCCCCAGCGCCACCTGAACATCTCCGCCCATCATACATGTCACCGTTGCGCGATCCACCGTCACTTTTGCTTCTTGTTCAAAACTGCCCACAAAGACCGCTCTGGCCGAGTTGATGTCTCCCTTCATATCACAATTTTGGATATACAGATCCACCGGAACCGAAACCGCACCGATCCCCACGGTTTCACTGCCATTGAGATCCATTTCATACATACCACTGTAGATGCAGATCTCTCCGCCGCAGCCGGAACCGATTCCGATGCCCCGCTGACCGTTCATAACGAGACGAAGCATGCCATCGTGATAAAATTCCAGTTTGCCATGTTTCTCTTCCCAGCCGCAGCCGATGCCGAAATAATTATTCTCATCTACCCGGATCTCCAGGTTGCCGTCTCCCTCCAGACGCAGTTCCGCTCCATCCGGCACCCGAATACCGCCACCCTTCAGATAGTTCTCACCGGACAAGGCCAGCACCACCGAGCAATCGGTACCGATATCGATACATGGCCGGTTTTTGATATTGGTAAAACTTACATTTTCCAGAGTGATGCGCCCACGATATCCGCTGCGCACCTCCAGGTGTATATCCGTCTTCTTTCCCGGCGTACCGACGATCGTAATGTCACGATAGATCTTCTCTCCGCCCTCTACCAGGATCGTATTGAAGCTGTCTTTTGTCAGATTGCTTAAGAGCACACGACCAATACGCCCTGCCGTATATACGCGGTGTTCGATCCCATCCTGCCGTTCTCTCTGATAGCGCAGGATCTCCGATTTCGGTCGCTCATCAATACTTTGCAGCACCTCCGGATTGGGCTTTGCGGTATAATACCCCTGGATCAGATCCACCCCCAGATGGATCACGGTCTGCATTTCCTCCGTCGTCTCTACGCCCTCTGCCAGCGCCATGATCCCGTTCTCGTGGGAAAATTCAACGATCTCACGCACAAAATGCTGTTTCTGCGGATTGTCCTGAATGCCGGATAAAAGCGAACGGTCAATCTTTACATACTGCGGCATATAGCGCAAAAGATTGGCGATATTGGAATAACCCGTACCGTAGTCATCGACTGCGGTATTGATCCCCAGCTCCTTATAGCGCACCTTCATAGCTTCGAGCGCGGCATCGTCCAGCTCCGCCTCTTCCGTCAGTTCCACCACGGCAGTCTCGGAATGCAGCTTCAGCTCCTGATCCACTTTTTGTTTATCCGCATCCTCCAGCGTCGTGCCCGGAATACTGTTGATAAAAAGCCTCTTGCCTTCAAACAGCTCCGCATGCTCTTTCAGGAATTTCAGCACATTCAGAAATGTCAGGCGCTCCACATCATCCAGACGATTCATCAGCCCGGCATAACGAATGATCTGTAACGGAGAGATCTTCTTTTCCGTCTTTGCACGCATCAGCGCTTCATAGGCATAGATCTCGCCGTCTTTCGCATATACGATGGGCTGGAAGAAGTAATTGAACAAGTTCTCATCCAGCAGCCGCTCCACTTCTTTCAGATCTTCGTGCTCTGCTTCCGTCAGGCTCCCGATCTCTGCCTTGCGCCTGCGGTCCGGCGTTTCCTCCGGCCGGTCTCCGCCACCGTTCTGCCGCTGCATCCGCGCCGTCTCCACACGCCGGATCACTTCCAGCCCCCGTGCCACCGAACGGATCCAGCAACGATACGCCCGGTCATATCCGAACATTCCCTTTTCATATCGGACCGCCGCATATCCAAAGCAGCCCGCCTCAAAATACAGCGGCGTAAACATCCATGCTCTCGGATCGTCGGATTCCTCCTGCAATTCCGGAAGCATATCCTTCGTGGAAAAGGTCTCCTGCAGACTGACACGACCGTCCGCACCTTCCCCGTGGCAATGAATGGCATGCAGCATCGTCGGCGTATAACCCGCCTGGAACAAACGGCTCTCGGTGATACCACCGGGCATCCGCCACTGGTCATTCAGGCAAAGGTCAAAACTCTCTATGGGCTGCAACTGATAGATATAGGAATATACCGTATGCAGAAAATCCCCAAAAGTCGGCTGCATCATCATATCTTCTGCCATTTCATTCGTCGCGGACATAAAACCATCCGTAGACAGTTCACTGCGCCAGTGATGTCTGCGTCCCGCATAGCCATCCTGATGAAATGCACAGCCGCAGCTGCCGCCGATATACAGATCCGGAACCACCTTAGGCACTTCCGCCGTTCCGCGTTTCAGCATCTCTGCCAGATATTTCACTGCCTGCTCTCCCAGCTCCTTCGATGGGATCTTTACGGAAGACAACGGCTGCGGACTGGTCTTACCTTCTTCCGTAGCGTCAAATCCCACTACGGCAATATCATCCGGCACATGAATGCCATGCTTTTCCATTTCTTCGCAGAAACCGATCGCCATACAGTCATTGGCGCATACCAGTGCCTGCGGCATGTGTTCCCGGTCCTTCAGCATCTGCTCCGCACACGCATTACCGCTGGTATACCAGAAATCACCGTAATAAATCCAATCTTCCCGTACCGGCAGTCCATGCGCCTCCATCGCCTCGCGATAACCTCTCAAACGCTCCTGCGAATGCGGATGCCATTCTTTTCCTGCCAGAAACGCGATATCCTCATAGTGATGCTCTTCGATCAGATGCTCCACCATCTTATAGATCCCGGTAGCACCATCCGTCCACATCGTCGGGAAATACTTACTTCCGATGTCGATACAGAGGGACGGTCCATGAAACCCTTCTTTTACATGTTCCTCGATCTTGCCTGCCACCCCAGGTGTCTGAATGGTATCGAGCAAAAGGATCACACCGTCAAACATATTCGGATTGATCAAACGGAAAATATTGGAATCACTCTGTTCTCTGGTCGCAGAGCTCTGGTACATTCGGATCATCGAGAATAAGCACACATCTAAATTCGCCTGCAGCGCCTGCTGCATCACACCTTCCACAAAGTGACTCTGGTGATCTACTTCCGGTTGTCCCAGTAAAACCGCTATCCTTTTGCGCATAACCCCACCTCCGAGCGATTTATGTGATATAATACAACCTATGGACAAGAAAGATAAAACATTTCAAAACGCATTATCGAATTTCACTTTTGATATGGCCAGCCGCGGCGCCATCCGCCACCTGGCCGATCTGGGCTATTCTGCTGCCGGGATCCACAACCGCCTGGACTTTCCTACGCCCGTCTCGCAGATCGAAGAAGAACTGCGGGCCTATCAGGCGGAGAAGGAGGCTGCCGATGCCTCCGGCGTCACCTACGAATATGTCCGCGAGACCGACGCCTACGGCAGGACCTCACTGCGCCGGGTGAAGGTGACTCACGGAACCGGACAGTAAAGAACTACGATAATTTGAAAAATATTTTCGTGTTTTCTATTATCTGTGCCCTCAGTATCTCTTCCTCCACGCCCTTCACTTCGGCGATCTTCTTCACAACATACACAATATTTTCCGGCACATTAGGGTTCTTCAGCCCCTTAATACCTCTTGGCAACAAGTACGGCCCGTCGGTTTCTGCCATCAGACGCTCTACCGGGATCACCTTCAGGGCTTCCAGCAGTTCACCATTGCGGCGGTCATCGCAGACCCAGCCGGTGATGCCGATCATACAGCCCAGATCCAGATATTGTTCGGCAGTCGCGCGAGTGCCGGTATAGCAGTGTACTACAGCGCGGGCGCAGATTTCTTTGTGTCTCTTCAAGATCTCCGTAAAATCCGCTGCCGCTTCCCGTTCGTGTAAAAACAGCGGTTTCTTCAGTTCTTCCGCCAGTTCGATCTGCTGCTCAAAAACCCGCAGCTGCACATCCTTTGGCGAATACATACGGTCATAATCCAAACCGCATTCCCCTACTGCCACCATCTGTTCGCTGCTCTGCATCAGTTTCCGCAGATGATCGATGGTCAGTTGATCCACACTCTTGGCATCGTGAGGATGCACTCCCGCCGTTGCATAGATGCCGGGATGTTTCTTTACATAGTTCGCCGCCTGCGCGGAACTGCGTTCCGAAGAACCGGTAATGATCATACCCACGCCCTGTTCCGCCGCGCGGGTGACGATCGCATCCTCTTGTCCCGCAAACTGCTTGCTGAATAAATTCAATCCGATATCGATATATTTCGTTTCCATAGCTAAAACAGCTTTCCGATCATTCCTCTTTTTTTGTATTTGCAGCGGTCCCGGATCCCTGATTCCTCACGATATGCAAAAACTGTTCCACTTCACTCCACGCTTCTTCCGCTTCCGGAAACAGATGAAATCCCATCTGGAAGATATGAAACATACCGGGATATACATGCTTCCGGACCAATACGCCGGCTTCCTTTGCTTTTGCTGCCACCTCCAGCGTATCGTCCAACAACATCTCCCGCTCGCCCACCTGCATCAGCATCGGGGGAAATCCGCTATAATCCCCATAGATCGGAGATATATACGGATCTGCCGGATCATGCTCCGCATAATAGCCTTCCTTATAGACCAGCGTATCCCGGGAACCGCCAAAGATCGGGTCCTTATCAAAATTTTCCCGATAGGAATCGCCGCTCTTGGTCAGGTCCGTCCAGGCCGACATGGTGACGATCCCGCCCGGCAGGGGGAATTGATGATCCTTCAGATATAGCGTCAATGCAAGGGATAATCCGCCACCTGCGGAATCGCCCGCCACAACAATATGCTTCGGCGAATACCCCTGCTCCAGTAACCATTGATAGGCTTCCAGCGCATCCTGCAGCGCCGCCGGATACGGGTCCTCCGGGGCGGTACGGTAATCAATACTCAGTACATCCATCCCATCGCCACATTCCGAATACCACACTGCCGCATCCCGATAAGTGTTATGAATACGGTTATAATATCCACCACCATGAAGCTGCAGGATCACAAAACGCTCCCCGGTTTCTTCCGTATGTTCCGCCGGACGAAGCAGTTCCATCGTGAAGCATTCCGGATCGACATGAATGAGTGTATAGCCTTCGGGACACTTCCACTCTTTCTCCCGCTCATTGCGTCTTGCCTGCAGTTCACCGTTCTGCGACATATGTCCCAGCACCGGCAGATGATTGGCCACTTCCACAACTTTACGTGCTGTTCTGCCCCGAATACTTACCTGCGCAGCATCCGCTTTGGCCGCCTCTTTTTTCTCTGCCCGTTCCGCTTTGGCCGTTTCGATCTTTTCCGTCAGTTCCGTTCTGGCTGCCGAAAGCTTTTCTGCCTGAGCCGCCCGAAAACTTTCCCACTTTTCCGCCCGCGCCGCAATGGTCGCTTTCAAGCGTTCCTTAAACTCGGTCCGTGCCTGTTCCGGATGCAGTGTTTTTTCTTCGATCTTCGGCTCTGTCAGCGTCGTATCCTGTGTCAAATATGAAACCTCCGTCCCAGTTCCCGCTTCATGGCTTTTTCCCCAAAGGTGACCGTTGCCAGCAGATAGATGCCCGTCACTGCCACGCAGATCACCGGCAGGACCAGATTGCTGATCACCCTGATAAAGTACAATCCCAGAATCCCCAGGCTGCAGACGCCCATCAGGATCAGCAGCAGGCTGTAGCTGAACCAGCGGCTGCGGTTGAGCATCATCAGGATAAAAACAATACCGTCCCCGAGCAGTATGGTACCGGGGATCGCCCACTGCAATGCCCATCCGTAGTTTCCGGTAAATTTGTCGATCTCATACAATACCACCATGGTAAAGAGGATCTGTAGCCCCACCTTAAGCGCAAACCCGGAATCGTTCCGGATCCAGACCAGCAGGAAGAGATATCCGTAGGCCAGTGCCACCCCGGTGATCGCTGCCCAGCAGAAACCCGGTGTGGTCAGATGATTGATCAGGATCAGCAGCGCCTCGACGATCACAAAAACAAACAGTACCAGACGAAGGGCAAAACGCAGCCATTTATGCCGTCTTTGTGCATTGGGATACGGAGCGCCCTCCCCGAATTTTACCTTTGCTCGCTTTTCCTCTGCCGGCTCCAGTTCCTCCACGACACAGTGGCACAGAGGACAGGTATCCGTATGGTTATATAAGATCACTTTACACTGTGGACACTTGTTCATGTTTCTTTTTACGTTTACCTTTCACCGGCTGTTCCGCCGGTTGTTCTTCCGTATATTCATTCGTTTCTACCGCAACTTCCACACCATCTGCCGTGATGGATTGGAAGAAACGCTTCTGGATCGACCTCTCCGCCAGACACGAGGTAAAGGTAACAATCAGCGTCCCGTTGTAGGAACAGATCGCACCTTTCATATTCTGGCCCTTGGACATCGCGAGCATCGCATAAAAATGCTCCACATACTTCTGATACGGTTCCCGCAATTCCACATTTCCCACATTGGTCATCGTCGCCGTTGCCGTGTCCGCCGAGGAATTGTATACCTTACGGATCGCGATATTTTTGATAAAGATCGGGATCGGCCGCAGAAATTTGTTCTGCTCATTGGACACATTGTAGGACAGGATCGTTTCCAGATTCTCCTTCGTTGTCTGCTCCTTCAGTGTCGCGATCACAAAATCCAGCACTTCATCGCGGCTATAGTCTTCCTTCGTCGGCTGAAACTTTGCCGATACGATCACGAAGAAATTCTTCATCGTATGGGAATCATACATTTTGCGCAGATCCACCGGTACACAGCAGCTGATGGGCAGTTTGGACGGTGCTCCCTTCAGATACTCCTTATACATCGCATAGATGAAGTTTCCTACCAGATACTGGTTGATCGTCGCACCATGTGCCTTGGCCGCCGCCTTCAGTTCATCGATCTTAAAGTATCCATGCAGGACGGAAACCTCACCCTTCGGCAGCATCTCGCCTTTTAAAACCACTGCCTTGCGGGAACCGTAGGCCTTGGAATGATCCGCGCCCTTTTTGAAATTCTTCAGATAGCTATCCTCCGGATCCAGAAAGATCCCCGTCGACAGCTTGTCTTTTTCCCCCGCCAGTTCCTCCGGATGCGACAGCCGCAGATATTGGTACACCAGCTCCTTCAAAAATACAAAGCCACCGAAACCATCCGTCAGCGCATGAAAAACCTCCAGATTGATGCGGTTGCGATAATAGGTCACACGGAACATATACTGGTTGTTCCGGCTCTTATTGATATACGCTCCCGGATAATCACTTTCTTCCTGTACCTCCGGAGCTTTGCGATCATTCTCTTCAAAGTAATACCAAAAAAAGCCCATTCGCAGGCGCATACGAAATGTCTCAAACTGCGACAGGACTTTTTCCTCCGCTTCCTGCAGCAGTTCTCTCCGAACCGGCTCCTTCAGCGTCGCACAGATGCGATAGGTACTGCTCATGTCTTCTCCGGAGATGACCGGAAAAAGCAATGCCGTATTATCCAGTTTTGCCCAGCTGGGTTGCTTCTTTCTGCTTGCCATAATTGGTTATATTTTACAAGAAAACAGGTGATTTTGCAAGATATTTGGGCAACGATGACACTGAACTCTTTGTGAATTGTGTAATTTTCATATTGACTTTCCACCCCGGATAAATATACTTATAAATATGAAGATCGAGCAGGTGAATGAAAACCAGATACGGTGTATTCTGACCCGTGAGGACCTCGAGGAACGCAAGATCAAGTTCAGCGAGCTGACCTACGGCAGTGAGAAAGCGAACCGCCTCTTCCGTGATGTGATGCAAGAGGCGCATTTTCAATTTGGCTTTGAACCGGATGAGTCTCCGCTGATGATCGAAGCGGTGCCGATGCAGTCCGGTGTGATCGTATTTGTCATCACCAAAGTGGAAGCTCCGGACGAACTGGAGTCCAAGTTGGCACAGTTTGCAACCGCTCTGGGCGGAAATATTGCTACTGACGAAGATAACGATCCGGGGGAGGAAAACGAGAACAGCAACAGTATCTCTATTTCCATCAGCGGCTCTGCGGATAACAACGGTAATATTCCTTCCGTCGGAAAGACCCTGCGGGATCTGTTTACGGAGATGTTTACGGCTGCCAGACCGGTTGCCGCAAATATGGGCAAACCGGATGCCAAAGCACAGCAGAATGTTCGTCAGGAAAACCGGATCTTCTGTTTTTCAAATCTGGGATCGACCATCGATGCCGCGCTGGCAGTGAAATCCTTTGAGATGGGTGAAAGCATCCTGTATAAGAATCCGGCAGACGGTATGTATTATCTGCTTCTTTATGCAGACTACCTTACTCCTATCGCATACAAAAAACTATGTACCGTATTAACAGACTTCTGCAGCAAGGCCTATAATGCGAGAGCTTTAGAAGCCTATATGGAGGAACATTACGAGATCATTATAGCAGAACAGGCATTGCAGCAGTTGTGTCAGGCAGGATAAATCGTATATCAGTAAAATAAAAACATCCCCGTTTTTTGGAGATGTTTTTTATTCCTATAATTCCCCTTGTTTCATTTCTTCGCCAGGATTAATATGCCTTGCCCCAGTAAACCATCTTCTTGGCCGGCTTACCGCAGCATACGCAGACATCGCTGATCTGCTCCTGCTCAAACGGCATGCAGCGGCTGGTCGCTGTGGTATCTTCCTTGATCTTCTCCTCGCAAGCCAGATCTCCGCACCACATTGCCTTTACAAAGCCCGGCTTGTTGTTGATCGTATCGCAGAACTCTTCGTAGTTCTTTGCTTCGTAGGTATGGTTCTTCACGTGGTTTCTTGCACGCTCCAGCATATCCTTCTGCATCTGTTCCAGCAGTTCGCCTACCTTTGCTGCCAGATCGGTTAATGCTACTTCCGTCTTTTCTCTGGTATCGCGGCGTACGACGATGCAGCGGCCTGCTTCCATATCCTTCGGTCCGATCTCCACACGCAGAGGGATACCACGCATTTCCTGATCGGCAAATTTAAATCCCGGACTCTTATCACTGTCATCCAGCTTCACACGGAAGCCTTTCTCAATCAATTCAGACTTCAGTTCCTGTGCCTTCCCCAGCACACCTTCCTTACGCTGCTGGATGGGGATCACCATCACCTGGGTCGGCGCGATCTTCGGCGGCAGTACCAGACCGGAATCATCACCGTGTACCATGATGATACCGCCGATGATACGGGTACTCATACCCCAGGACGTCTGGTGTACATACTGCAGCTTATTCTCCTTATCGGTATACTGGATACCGAATGCTCTGGCAAATCCGTCACCGAAGTTATGGCTGGTACCGGACTGCAGTGCTTTACCGTCGTGCATCAGCGCTTCGATCGTATAGGTTGCTTCCGCACCGGCAAACTTCTCCTTATCGGTCTTGCGTCCCTTGATCACCGGGATTGCCAATACCTGCTCACAGAAATCCGCATATACATTCAGCATCTGAATGGTGCGTGCCTCCGCCTCCTCAGCGGTTGCGTGAGCTGTGTGTCCTTCCTGCCACAAGAACTCACGGCTGCGCAGGAACGGTCTGGTCGTTTTTTCCCAACGTACCACGCTGCACCACTGGTTATACAGCTTCGGCAGGTCACGATACGACTGGATCGCATCTTTATAGAAATCGCAGAACAGTGTCTCCGAAGTCGGACGTACGCAAAGTCTCTCCTGCAGCGGCTCCAGACCACCGTGGGTCACCCAAGCCACTTCCGGTGCAAAGCCTTCCACATGATCCTTTTCCTTCTGCAGCAGGCTCTCCGGGATAAACATCGGCATATATACATTCTCTACGCCGGTCTCTTTAAACTTCGCATCCAGCGCTTTCTGGATATTCTCCCACAGCGCGTAGCCTGCCGGCTTGATCACCATACAGCCCTTTACACTGGCATAATCGATCAGCTCTGCCTTCTTAACAATGTCCGTGTACCACTGGGCAAAATCCACATCCATGGATGTGATCTCTTCCACCAGTTTCTTCTGTTCTGCCATCTTACTTCTCCATTCCGGGTAAATCCCAATTACTTCTTATGTTTATAGCATTCGTATATGAGTTTAGGAGTTTCCCCATGATTTGTCAAGGTTTTATCTAAATTCCGGGATTTATGTAAAGGAAAACTGCCCGAAAAACAGCCATTAAATTGTACGACATCTTAGCGAATTGTGCTTTACACTTGCATGATCGACGTGATATAATAAAAATGTAACTATAGGCGCTACATTGAAAATCAGAAAGGAATGGTGCATATGAGCGTAAACGGACTTACGGGAAGTGTAGCAACCAGTTCGGCGAGTGCGTATAACTATACCACTTCCAAGCCGACCGGTACGGTGAACCAAAAGACCACCGAAGAAGTCTCTGCAAAAAGCAGTGCGGCCAGCGAAGGCGTGAAGTATGAAAAGAGCGCTGATGTGGCTGCCGAAAAAACTGCCGCAGAGAGCAAAAAAACCTACAAGCAGGATCCGAAGATCATCGCGCAGTTAAAGGCGGATGCCGAAGCGCGTACCCAACAGCTGCAAAACATCGTAAACCAGCTGTTTACCAAGCAGGGGATGACCTTTGATATTGCGAATGGTACAAACTTAAAGCAGATGTTTGAGGGCATCGAAGTGGATGCCGCCACCAAGGCACAAGCCCAGGCTGACATCGCGGAAGACGGTTACTGGGGTGTCAAACAAACCTCCGAGCGGATCTTTGATTTTGCAAAGGCGCTGACCGGCGGCGATCCCGACAAAATGGAAGAGATGCGCAAAGCTTTCGAAAAAGGCTTCAAGCAGGCCACCAGCGCATGGGGCGATGAACTTCCGGACATCAGCCAGAAAACCTACGGCGCGGTACAGAGTCTCTTCGATGACTACGCAAATCAGATGAAAGCGGAAACCACCACAGTATAGTGGTATACATCGGTTGTTACACGATCAAAAAGAGGCTGCCTTTTACAAGGCAGCCTCTTCCTGTTTTTATCCCCTTTCAGGAGATCGTTATACTGGCAATATATTCTGCATACAGATGTTCCATTTCCATTACCTCTCAATCAAATAATAGATATATTTAGTGTAAATCCCCGGAAAGGATCCGGTCGTTATGCGATCCGGTCCCTCATCAGTTGTTCTACCAGTTCGCGTTTTTCATACAGTACGCAGCCGCCCGGATGGTCGTCCGACAGGATATCTCCACTCCGCAGCGCCATAAACAACGGCGAGTGCATCGCCTCCCGCAGGGAAGCATTGCGTATATTCACATCCGAGTACGGAGAGAAAGGACAGGGCTCCGCACCGCCATTAGAATTGATATGAAAGAAGCCTCTGCCGGCAGCCACACAGCCGCCGGAGCTTTTCTCATCCCCCGGAAAAGAGATAAATACCATCTCCGGCCGGTCTTTTCGTAACCGTGCGATCTCGTTTTTCAGATACTCTCTCTGGGCATCCCCGGGTGCCAGATCCGCGCTTTCTTCGGTAACGGGCACAAATTCCACAAAGATCACTGCCTTGCACCCTCTGTCGGAAAGCTCGTTAAGAAACGCTTCGGAAGTGACTTCGTTCATATTTTCCGTCGTGACCGTGACCGAAGCCCCAAAGATCAGACCGCGCTTCTGCAGCTCATCCATATTCCGGATCAGACGGTCATAGATCCCGTCACCTCTTCTGGCATCCGTGGCCTCCCTGCGTCCCTCGATGCTCATAATGGGGATCAGATTCCGGCTTTTATCAAACAGATCATAATACCGTTCATCCATAAATGTGCCGTTGGTAAAAATGGGAAAGAGGATATTTTTCTTCTTCCCTGCCGCCTCGATCACACCCCTCCGGAGCATCGGTTCTCCACCGGCCAGCAGGATAAAACTGATCCCCAGATCATCCGCTTCCTCAAAAATCCCGAACCACTCCTCATCCGTCAGCTGTTTCACCGGTTCTGTATCCACCGTCGCATGGTTGCACCTGGAATAGCATCCCGCGCAATGCAGATTGCATTTGCTGGTAATACTGGCGATCAGAAACGGCGGAATGTGTTCCCCGTTCTTCTCCGCCCTCCGGCGCTTCTCGGAAGCGTTTCTGCTCGCCCCGGCAAATCCGAGCATAAATGCACTCTCCTTCGGATTTTTGAATGTAGCTTTTAACGCATCCGAAACTACCCTCTCCACACCTTTGGTCATATATTCCTGCAGATCAAATCCTTTTTCTTTCATGTCTCATTCCTCCGGAAACTGCATAAAGAGAATTTCACTCTTTTTATATTTTACGCTATTATATTTCATCAAATGTATTATGTCAAGAAAAATACCTGTTTTTATGAAATTCAGCGGTGGCAGTATCTGTGCCGGATACCGTTTTCTTCACAATAACAGGTATATATTGGTTTGCAGACTGTGATCGATCCGTAAGATCACGGCTGTACCGGGACGGTTTCCGCCGGCGGCTGTACATCTGCCGCAGGCAATGCCTCGGGCGGTATATCCGTTTGTGGGACAAGAACCGGCTGCGGCATCTCGCCGGTCTCCGGCAAGATTCCCTCCGGTACTTCCCCTTCCGTCGGAGTCAGTTCCAGCTGCTGGATCATCGGTGTCGGTACCTCATTTTCCATCAGCGCTTTTCTGCAATATTCATAGATCAGACGGCTGGTCTCATCCCGGTAATGCACACCGTCCGGCGACTGTACTCCACTCTCCATCAGCGGTGTATAGGTATCGATCCAGTATACTCTGGGATCCAGTGTCTCCTGCAGCTTCGCGTTAAAGCTTTCGATCATCGCATTGGTCGCATAGGATTTGCCGTCGATCACCGGATTGACCGACATATAATATATGGTAAGTCCGGCTGCCGTCCAGCGATCCATATTTTCATTGATCAAAGCGGCATATCTTCCGGCGTTTTCCAGGTCATTGACACCCATATTGATCACAACCTTTGCTCCGGGTACCGCTACCGTGTCCAGCTCCGGAATCGCCGTATCACGGAACCAGTCGTAACCGATCGCAACCTGGGCGATATACAGATCGTCATAACGCACCGCTGTCGACATGCCCACAAAACGGGAATCCCCGACAAAGATCACATCTCCGGGAATGGCAAGCCGCCCGGGCATGACCGCTTCTTCCTCCTCAGGCTCCTCCTCCGGTTCCTCTTCTGTCACATCTTCCGATACGCTGATGGTCTCCTCTTCGGCCGGTTCCTCCGGCAGCTCAAAAGTAGCATCAGAGGTGATCTTCCAAAGCTCGGAGGTGTTGTCTCCGATATTGTCCTCACCGATCACCGCCTCTTCCTGTCCGATGCTTTCTTTTGCGCTCCTGCCGCCTCTGCTCTGCACCACGGCCCAGATACCGCCGCCAACCGCCAACAACATCACCAGGGCAATCGCGCATCCCATGAGGATCTGCTTTTTGTTACTCTTTTTCTTTACCGGCAGTGCTTCGTTGACCGCTATCGGCTCCTCCGCTGCTTTTTTCAGCTTCGGTGCCGGCAGGCGGTCTGCCAGAAACAACACCGACACAAAAAAGGCTGCCGCCAGCAGAACCAGCAGCATTTTCTGATACTGCTGCCGGATCCGCCCGATCACCGGAAGCCGGTCGCTTTTCGCCTCCGGCTTTCGGTCAAATGCGCGTAACAGCCCTTTCGGGATCATATAACTTATCAATTTCCTGTAAGTACTACTGATCATAACACTTTCTTGCGATTATGAAATGGACTTATGCCACTCCTGGATGCTCTTCACATCACTGGTGCCATGTTTCTTTACATGACGGATACCGTCTGCTGCCGCCTTTGCTGCTGCCATCGTAGTGATGTACGGAATGCGTGCCTTGATCGCTGCCTTACGCAGGTAGCTGTCGTCATGTACGCTGTCCTTGCCCACCGGTGTGTTCACGATCAGCTGGATCTGCTCGTTGGTGATCAGGTCCAGGATGTTCGGACGGCCTTCATACAGCTTATTTACCTTCTCTGCTTCGATACCGTTTTCTTTGATCAGCTCAAAGGTGGTTCCGGTTGCCAGGATCTTGAAGCCGGCTTCCTTAAATGCCTTTGCCACTTCTACCACTTCCGGCTTATCCTTGCGGTTTACGGAGATCAGCACAGTACCTTCCAACGGAAGATTTGCGTTTGCGCCTTCCTCTGCCTTGTAGAATGCACCTGCCAGAGACTTGGAGATACCCAGCACTTCACCGGTAGAACGCATTTCCGGCCCGAGGATCGGGTCTACTTCCTGGAACATATTGAACGGGAATACCGCTTCCTTTACACCGTAATACGGGATCGTTCTTTCGGTCAGTTCCGGTACCGGAGACTTGCGTCCGGTCAGTTCGGAAGTGATGATATCGGTTGCCAGCGGCACCATACGGATACCGCAGACCTTAGATACCAGAGGCACGGTACGGGATGCGCGGGGATTTGCTTCCAGCACATATACCTTACCGTTCTCGATCGCATACTGCATATTCATAAGACCTACGACATGCATCTCTTCCGCGATCTTTCTGGTGTATTCCTTGATCGTCTTTAACTGCTCGTCCGGAATGTGCTTGGACGGGATCATACAAGCGGAGTCACCGGAGTGGATACCTGCCAGCTCGATGTGCTCCATAACTGCCGGTACATATGCGTGGGTACCGTCGCTGATGGCATCTGCCTCGCACTCCAGCGCGTGATTTAAGAAACGGTCGATCAGGATCGGACGATCCGGTGTTACACCTACCGCCGCTCTCATATATTCTGCGATGCTCTGCTCGTCGTATACCACTTCCATACCACGGCCGCCTAATACATAAGAAGGACGCACCATAACCGGATAACCGATGCGTGCTGCGATCGCGGTTGCTTCCTCAACGGTAGTAGCCATACCGGATTCCGGCATCGGGATTTCCAGCTTATCCATCATCGCACGGAACTGGTCACGGTCTTCTGCCAGATCAATGACTGCCGGAGAAGTACCCAGGATCTTCACACCGTTCTTTTCCAGATCTGCCGCCAGATTCAGCGGTGTCTGTCCGCCAAACTGTGCGATCACGCCCACCGGCTTTTCCTTGTGATAGATGCTCAGTACATCTTCCAGGGTCAGCGGCTCAAAATACAGCTTATCGGAGGTATCGTAATCGGTCGATACGGTCTCCGGATTGCAGTTGACAATGATGGTCTCAAAGCCCAGCTTCTTCAGAGACATTGCTGCGTGTACACAGCAGTAGTCAAACTCGATACCCTGGCCGATACGGTTCGGTCCGCCGCCCAGGATCATGATCTTTTGACGGTCGGTTGCTTCTGCGATATCCGTATCCAGGTTGTAGCTGGAGTAGTAATAGCAGCTCTCTTCGGTACCGGATACGTGTACCTTATCCCAGTGCTCTACCACATTCAGTGCGGTACGGCGGTTGCGGATCACATCCTCCGTGGTATCCAGGATCTGTGCCAGGTACAGATCGGAAAAGCCGTCTTTCTTTGCCTGCGTCAATGCCGCATCCCAGTCTGCATCTGCGCCTGCCGGAACCTTGCCTGCATACTTCGCGATCAGTGCTTCTTCCTCATCTACCAGTTCCTTCATCTGCTCGATGAAATACTTCTTTACCTTGGTGATCTCGTGGATCTCATCCACCGTGGCGCCCTTGCGGATTGCTTCGTACATTTGGAAGTGACGCTCGCTGTTCGGAGTGATCAGCTTCTGCAGCAGTTCCTCCTTGGACAGCTTGTCAAAGCCCTTCACGTGTCCCAGACCGTAACGGCCCTTCTCCAGGGAACGTACTGCCTTCTGGAAGGCTTCTTTATAATTCTTACCGATGCTCATAACTTCGCCGACCGCACGCATCTGTGTGCCCAGCTTGTCTTCTACGCCCTTGAACTTTTCAAATGCCCAGCGCGCAAACTTCACTACTACATAGTCGCCGCCCGGAACGTATTTATCCAGTGTACCGTACTTACCGCAGGGGATCTCGGACAGGGTCAGTCCGGAAGCCAGCATAGCGGATACCAGTGCGATCGGGAAACCGGTTGCCTTGGAAGCCAGTGCGGACGAACGGGAGGTACGCGGGTTGATCTCGATAACGATGATACGATCGGTCTTGGGATCGTGTGCAAACTGCACGTTGGTACCGCCGATTACCTGGATCTTATCCACGATCTTGTATGCCTGCTCCTGCAGACGCTTCTGCAGATCTTCGGAAATGGTCAGCATCGGAGCGGTACAGAAGGAATCACCGGTATGTACGCCCATCGGATCTACGTTCTCGATGAAGCAGACCGTGATCATCTTGCCGTCCTTATCACGTACGACTTCCAGCTCCAGCTCTTCCCAGCCGGCCACGCACTCTTCTACCAGTACCTGTCCTACCGGAGATGCCTGCAGGCCACGTGCACATACGGTCTTCAGCTCTTCCTTATTGTATACCAGGCCGCCGCCGGTACCACCCATGGTGTATGCCGGACGCAGTACCACCGGATATCCCAGCTCATCTGCGATCTTCAGCGCTTCATCTACGCTGTAGGACACTTCACTGCGCGCCATACCGATACCCAGACTCTCCATGGTCTGTTTAAATTCCACACGGTCCTCACCACGCTCGATGGCATCTACCTGCACACCGATAACTTTCACATTATATTTGTCCAAAACACCCAGCTTGTTCAGTTCTGCACAAAGGTTCAGACCGGACTGTCCGCCCAGGTTCGGAAGCAACGCATCCGGACGCTCATGAGCGATGATCTGCTCCAGACGCTCTGCGTTCAGAGGCTCGATATATGTCACATCCGCCATCTCCGGATCCGTCATAATGGTTGCCGGGTTGGAGTTTACCAACACGATCTCGTAGCCCAGGCTGCGCAGTGCCTTACATGCCTGCGTACCGGAATAATCGAATTCGCACGCCTGTCCGATGATGATCGGTCCGGAACCGATGATCAATACTTTGTGGATGTCTGTTCTCTTTGCCATTTTACTCCCCTTTCTGATTTGACAATACTTATTAGCCACCTAAATATGCTTTCTTTACTTCCTCGCTGTTCAAAAGATCTGCTGCGTCACCTTCCATGGAGTGATTGATCTTTCCCGTTTCCAGAATGTACGCGCGATTGGCAATGGACAACGCCATCTGCGCATTCTGTTCCACCAGAAGGATCGTAGTGCCCTGTTTGTTCATGTCTACGATGATATCAAAGATCTGCTGCACCAGGATCGGTGCCAGACCCATGGAGGGTTCATCCAGCATCAGCAGCTTGGGCCGTGACATCAGCGCACGCCCCATGGCCAGCATCTGCTGCTCACCACCGGATAATGTACCTGCCACCTGCCGGTAACGCTCCTTTAATCTCGGAAACAATCCGTAGACTTTTTCCAGGGTCTCCTCTGCTTCCGCGCTGCTCCTTGTATACGCGCCCATCTCCAGATTTTCCAGCACGGTCATATGCTGAAACACCCGCCGTCCTTCCGGACAGAGTGCCATACCTTCCGCAACCACCTTGTTGGCCGGTACCCCATGCAGGTCCTTGCCTTCAAATAAGATGTGTCCGCTGCGCGCTTTGAGCAATCCTCCGACCGTATTGAGCGTGGTGGATTTGCCTGCACCGTTTGCTCCGATCAGTGTGACGATCTCTCCTTCGTGCACTTCAAAGCTGATCCCCTTGACGGCATGGATGCTTCCATAGTAGACATGCAAATCTTCAACCTTCAACATCTCTGCCATCGTTACGACTCCTTTCCGCTGCCGAGATATGCTTCGATCACATTTTCATCTGTCTGGATCTGCCTGGGTGTTCCTTCCGCAATGATCTTGCCGAAATTCACCACCACGATATTTTCACAGATGCCCATAACAAGATTCATATCGTGCTCGATCAGCATCACCGCAATCTGAAATTCATCGCGGATCTTTCGGATGTTGTTCATAAGCTCTGCGGTCTCGGAAGGATTCATTCCCGCCGCCGGCTCGTCCAGAAGCAGCAGTTTCGGCTCCGTAGCCAGGGCACGAACGATCTCCAGACGACGCTGCGCTCCATACGGCAGGCTATCCGCACGCACGTCTGCCTGATCTGCCATTCCGAAGATATCCAGCAGTTCCAATGCCTTTTCATGCGCACGCTTCTCTTCTTTCCAGTAACGCGGCAGGCGGAAGATGCCGGAAAACATCCCGTAGGAAATGTGTTCGTGCAGACCGATCTTGACATTCTCTTCCACCGTCAGCTTATCAAACAGACGGATGTTCTGGAAGGTTCTGGCAATGCCGGCGTGGTTCACCTGTACCGGAGACATATTACGGGTATCCTTGCCATCCAGCATAATGTTACCGCGGCTGGGCTGATACACCTTGGTCAGCAGGTTAAAGATCGTTGTCTTGCCCGCACCATTGGGGCCGATCAGTCCCTTGATCTCCTGCGGTGCGATCTTGATATTGAACTCATCTACTGCCGTCAGACCGCCGAAATCGATGCCCAGATGCGAAGTTTCCAATACCGGGCGCAGCTGTTTCTCACTCATTGGCTGTTTCCTCCTTTGCCCCGGTATCCTTATCTTTCTTTCCCAGGTCCCGAAGGAATGCACGGATCTTCTCATTATTGGTCGCCAGCATCACTACGATCAATACGATGGCATAGATCAGCATACGGTAATCCGCAAACTTACGCAACATTTCCGGCAGGATCGTCAAAAGCGCTGCCGCGATGATAGAACCGGTCAGATTACCGATACCGCCCAGTACAACAAACACCAGAATCAGGATCGAAGTGTTGAAGTCAAACTTCTTCGGTGCAATGGTGGAATAATTCAGTGCATACAGCGCGCCTGCCGCACCTGCCATCGCCGCCGATGTCACAAATGCGATCAGTTTATGCTTGGTCACCGGTACACCGCTTGCCTCCGCTGCGATACGGTTATCACGGATCGCCATGATCGCACGACCGGTCCGACTGTTTACCAGATTCTGGATCACCACCAGTACGATCAAAAGCAGGATGATACCACCGGTAAAGGTGGACAGTTTTGTGATCCCGGTCGCTCCCATTGGCCCGTTGATCAGCATCTTGCCGTCCGCCGCCATACCCATGGATGCCGCATCCTTAAAGGACATATGCAGACCTGCACCATCCACACCCACATATAAACAGTTCATCACATTTTTAATGATCTCGCCAAAAGCTAATGTCACAATGGCCAGATAGTCACCATTCAGGCGCAATACCGGGATGCCAATGATCACACCCACAATCCCTGCCAGCAACGCGCCGATCACGATCGCCAGCACCAGGCGCACACCACCTTCCGCGATACTGTTTGCCGTTGTCATAGATACCACCACACCGGAAAACGCCCCTACGGACATAAAGCCGGCATGGCCTAAGCTCAACTCTCCGGAAATGCCCACCACCAGATTCAGTGCCAGCGCCATAATGATATAGGAAACAATGGGGATCAACTGTCCCTTGAAACTGTTCGTCAGATGTCCGGTATTTGCCAGTGCCGTCACTACGATAAAGAAAACCAGAACGATCCCATAATTCAGGAAGGAGACCTTGGTCGATTTCTTCAGATTTTTCAGCTTATCCATCTTCCCCCCTCCTTATACTTTCTCATTGACCTTACGGCCCAGAAGCCCGGTCGGTTTTACCAAAAGCACAATGATCAATACCGCAAAAACAATCGCATCGGAAAGCTGCGTAGAAACATATGCTTTACCGAAGATCTCGATCACACCCAGCAAAATACCACCCAGCATTGCACCCGGAATGGAACCGATACCGCCGAATACTGCTGCGGTAAATGCCTTGATACCAGGCATGGAACCGGTGGTGGGTTGCAAAGTCGGGTACGCCGTGCAGAGCAGCACGCCCGCGATGGCTGCCAGCCCGGAACCGATGGCAAAGGTCAAAGAAATGGTACGGTTGACATTGATGCCCATCAATGTCGCCGCACCCTTATCTTCCGAAACCGCACGCATCGCTTTACCCATCTTCGTCTTGGTGGTAAACAACGTCAGCGTCACCATGATCACGATGTTGGCCAGCACGGTAATAATGGTCACCGGAGCAATCTGCATAGCCCCCAGACGAAGCCCCGGCAGTTTTTCAAATATATTCGGAAACACTTTGGTATTGGAAGTCCACAGCAGTAATGCTGCATTCTGTAAGAAATAGGAAACACCGATCGCGGTGATCAGTACCGCAAGACTTGTAGCACTCCGAAGCGGCTTATACGCCAGACGCTCGATCACAATGCCCAACGCCGTACACACAACGATCGCTGCGAGTACTGCCAGTGCAGGCGGCCATCCCATTAAAGTGATGGAATAAAATGCGATATATCCGCCCACCATGATCACATCGCCATGCGCAAAATTAAGCATCTTCGCAATACCGTAAACCATGGTATAGCCCAATGCAATGATCGCATATACACTTCCTAAACTGATCCCGTTGATCAAATTGGCCAGCATAAAACACTCCTCAAGTAAAACTAAAATCTATCCTATTATACACATTTACCCGTGGCAGTGCAAATCTTATTTGATCCGCACCACCCGGGTACCTATGTATCATTATTGTTTCGTTGAATTACAGACCTACATAAACACCATTCTCGATCACCATCGCCTTCGGTGCCTTGTTGACTTCACCGTTTGCGGTCCATACCATACCGGAACCGGTCACGCCGTCAGAAGAGAATGCAGGATCAGTAAATACGGAGATCAGGATCTCGCACAGCTCATCTGCGCCCATACCGGTCACATCCAGACCACCATTCTTCTTTGCATAGTACTGCAGTGCACGATAGATTGCGTAAGGGCAATCATAACCATCTGCTGCAAACTGGTTCGGGGTCTCACCATAGTTGGCATTGTAAGTTGCTACAAAGTTCTTGGTCAGATCATCGGTCGCATCTGCGGAGAACGGTGTCAACAGGATAACGCCCTCTGCAAGGGAAGCATCAAAACCTTCCATGGTCAGGATACCGTCCATACCATCTACACCGAAAAAGGTAGGCTCATAACCCATACCCTTTGCCTGCTGCAGGATCAGGGATGCCGGTTGATAATAGATCGGTAAGAATACCAGCTCTGCATCATTGTCTTTTGCGTCTGCCAACTGTATGGAGAAATCGTTTGCGGTATCATCCGTAAAGGTTGTGGTGGAAACTATTTCCAGCCCCAGCTCGGTAGCCTTGGCATTGAATGTCTGATAGATACCGGTGGAATATGCATCGGAGTTGTTGTAGATCACTGCCACCTTGGTAGCCATCGCATTATCTACGATGTACTGTGCGGATGCGGATCCCTGGTTCGGATCAGAGAAGCACAGCTGGAACATATTGTCCTTACCCTCCGTTACGGACGGAGAAGATGCGGACGGTGTCAGCATAAATACACGGTCTGCATTTGCTTCTGCGCTGACTGCTACGCAGGGAGTCGTGGTAACGGTACCTGCGATCACCTGTACACCCCAGTCCTTCAGGTTATTGTATGCATTGACAGACTTCTCAGCGTCATGCTCATCATCCTGCGGATTGTACTCGATCTGGAAATCTGCGCTGATCGCATTGATCTCATCCACTGCGATCTGCTCACCATTCTTTACGGCATTGCCATAGATCGCTGCGCCACCGGTCAGCGGTCCGATCATACCCAGCTTCAGGGTGCCGGTCAGGCTGCCGCCCTCTGCTGTTGCATCTGCGCTACCTGCATCTGCGCTACCTGCATCTGTGCTACCTGCATCTGTGCTACCTGCATCCGTGGCACCTGCATCGGTGGAACCTGCGGCTGCTCCGTCATTACCTGCGGTTGCTCCTGTGTTGCCTGTTGCTGTTGCATCGGTACAGCCTGCCATCATAGACAGAGACAGAACCGCTGCGAGAACAGCGCTCACTGCTTTCTTTTTCATAGTTTTTTCCTCCTTTTCAGATGTTTTTCCACATCTTCTCGCTATCCTACCACCAATTTGTCCAAAAATCAACTTTTTATTGTAGGAAAATTGCACAAAAAAACACGCCCCCGCAGGAGCGTGTCTCTCATTTTCCCTTTTATCCCTCTTTTGCCGGCGGCAGGATATCATATTTCACACGCAGATACTCTTTAATGATCTCCACACACTGCTCATAACTGAGCTTTCCCGTATTCAGACACAGATCGTAGTTATACGGGCTCTCCCATTCCTTGCCGGTATGGTGTTTGTAGTAAAAACGACGGTGCTTATCCATCTCTTCGATGTGTTTTTCCGCTTCCTTACGCGGCATTTCCAGGCGTTTCATCTCGGTCTGGATGCATTTTTCCAGCGGCGCATACACAAATACGCTCACCACATTCGGAAAATCCCGCAGTACATAATCGGCCGCCCGACCGATGCAGACAAAGGATTCGCACTCTGCCAGTTCCCGGAGCACTTTGGCCTGAAAAGCAAACAAATTGTCATTCTTTGTAAAGTCCGGGCTCTCCGGCGGGATCGTTTCCCCATTGTATACCTTCTGCGTCACCCGGTACAGCAGACTTTTCTTCATCGTCTCATCTGCCTGGGCAAACAGTTCCTCGCTGATACCGCTGTCATCACTGGCCATTCGCAGGATCTTTTTATCATAAAAGTCCACCCCGAACTCTTCCGCCAGCATCTGTCCGATGTAAGTCGCCCCGCTGCCGCAGGTACGCGTCAAAGTCACAACAAATCTTTTTTCTGCCATAAGATCACCCCCGTTTCAAGCACGCATTTTTTTATGTAGAAATACCCTAAAACCCCCGTTTTTTCTATAGTTTAACTATAGCAAAACGGCCTTGTGCCGTCAACACAAAGCCGTCAGTAATCCTTGTAAGATCCGTATTATTTCAGGATGTGGATCGATCCGAATACCGGAAGTGCTCTCTCTTCATCACGAGCTGCCGCGATCACGCCCAGAACGATCAGAAGAACGAAAACAAAACCCGATACACCACCGACCGCCCCCAGCAGGAAGCCCGCCAATTTGCCCAAAAGAGGGATCCATCCGAGTACAGCGCCGACCATTCCCAGAAAAGCGCCCCACACCAATACACCAAGCCACAATGCCAGGCTCTGGTTCAGGTGGAACTTTGCACCTTCCCGGTCACCGGCTGCAAAAGCCACGATCCAGCCCACCCAGGTCAGATAGGAAACGATACCTGTTGTTTTTTTATCCATACTTTTGTCCTCCGTAATAATTTGATTGTTAATTCGTAAAGTATCTTATACCAAACTGCTTATCTGCGCAACATCTCTTTTGCTCTTGTATGGCCTGTCTCCCTTACAGCATAAATTCTAGCATAGCTCCTATACCGGCACAAGCAACACCGGGGTGCTATTCTGCTACTTTTAGGAGCATCTCAAAAGAGGGCCCAGGGATCTATACGCAGCCGATCAGTTCGTGAATATCTTCCACTCCCTTGCGCTGCATATAGGCCTCGATACCGTCCGCCACCTTTGCCGTGGTCTGCGGGTCGATGAAATTCATAGTCCCTACGGATATCGCAGTCGCACCGGCCATCAGAAATTCAATGGCATCTTCTCCGGTAGCGATCCCACCCATACCGATCACCGGGATCTTTACCGCATGCGCCACATCATAGACCATACGCACTGCCACCGGCTTGACCGCAGGCCCGGAAAAACCGCCGGTCTTGTTGGCCAGTACAAAACACTTTCGCTCAATGTCGATCTTCATACCGATCAGCGTGTTGATGAGCGATACCGCATCTGCCCCGCCGGCTTCCGCTGCCAGCGCCATATCCTTGATGCTGGTCACATTCGGAGACAGCTTCATGATCACCGGTTTCTTTGCGATCGCCTTGATCGCCTTCGTGGTCTCTTCCAGCACCTTTGCGTCCTGGCCGAATGCCAATGCTCCCTGCTTTACATTCGGGCAGGATACATTGATCTCATACATAGCCGCCTTGCTGTTGTTGAGTTTTTCTACCACATTGCAGTATTCCTCTACCGTATGGCCGCAGACATTGACGATCACCGGCACATCATACTTCTCGAGAAAAGGCAGATCCCGCTCCATGAAAACATCCACACCGGGATTCTGCAGACCGATGGCATTGAGCATACCGCCGTACACTTCCGCCACACGGGGTGTCGGGTTGCCTTCCCACGGCTTGTCTGCCACGCCCTTGGTCACAATGGCGCCTAAGAGGTTCAAATCCGTCATCTCGCTGTATTCCATACCGGAGCCAAAAGTTCCGGATGCTGTCATCACGGGATTCTTCAGTTCGATACCTGCGATGGTTACTTTTGTGTTCATAAATTCCTATACTCCTTCTTAAATATCCACTACCGATGCTTCGAATACCGGGCCTTCCACACAGATCCTGGTATTGTTCACATGCGTGTGCTCGTCCTTTTCTTTTGTTTTGGTCACGCAGCCAAGACATGCGCCCACACCGCAGGCCATACGCTCTTCTAAGGAAATGTATGCCGTCATTCCCTTTTCTTCCGCATATTTCTTAACAGCACGCAGCATCGGCATCGGTCCGCAGGCGCAGACCACATCTCCGGTCACATTTTCCGCATTCATCGCATCGATCACGGTACCCTTTGTTCCCGCACTGCCATCCATTGTAGCGATCAGCACTTCCGATTCTTTATCAAAATCCTCTTTCAGAAACAGTTTGTTATCTGCATACCCCAATACCGTTACGGTCTGCGTTCCCTGCTTTTTCAGTTCCTTTGCCAGATTCAGCATCGGCGGGATCCCGATACCTCCGCCCAGCAGGATCACTTTTTTGCCCTGCATCTTCGTCAGATCATAGCCGTTGCCCAGTACGCCCAGCAGATATACCTCTTCGCCCGCTGCATAGGTTGCGATCTCTCTGGTCCCGTTTCCGCCTGCGCGGTACACCAGACGCAGCTGTGTTCTGTCCTCATTCACATCACAGATACTGATGGGACGCATCAACAGCCGGCTGCCGTCCTTGGGATAGACACCCACAAACTGCCCGGGATGCGCATCCACTGCCATCTCCGTCCTGACCCACAGCGAATAGATGCCCGGTGCAAGCTGTTCATGGGATGCTATAGTTGCTTTTTGTTTGCTTTTCATATTTCTAAACTCCGTTTCAATCTTTGTATACTACTTTTCCGCCGCAGATGGTGTATTTCACCTTTCCGGTCATTGACATCCCGGTAAAGGGCGTGTTCTCGGACTTGGATGCGTAATTGCCCGCTACCCAGCGCTCATCCGGATCAAAGATCACGATATCCGCAGCTTTTCCCGGTGCCAGTACGCCGGCATCCAATCCATAGATCCGCGCCGGTCCGGTGCTCATACGATCCACCAGATCCTCCAGGGGCATGGCACCGTTCTCCACCAGATTCATAATCCCCAGGGGCAGTGCCGTCTCCAGCCCGATGATACCGCTGGGAGCTTCCGTCAGTCCCTTTGCTTTTTCTTCATTGCTGTGCGGTGCGTGATCCGTAGCGATCATCTCAATCGTTCCGTCTGCCAGTCCGTCAATGATCGCCTGCCGGTCCTCTTCCGTACGCAGTGGCGGATTCATCTTGGCAAGAGTACCGTAATGGATGGCCGCCTCTTCCGTCAGAGAAAAATGATGAGGCGTAGCCTCCGCATGGATATTCTGTTTTCTTGAAGTGCTGCCCGATAGCTGCGGCAGCTTTGACGGTGGCATGGCTGCCAGTGCTTCCTCACGGCGTCTCCTGCCCTCCCGTACCAGTTCCACACCTTCTTTGGTACTGATATGCTGGATGTCGATCTGCGCACCGCTCTCCAATGCCATCTCGATATCCCTGCGGATCATTGCGATCTCGGCCTCCCGGTCTGCACCGCCGATACCGTAATGTTCCGATGCTTTTCCTTTATTATAGCCCGGCGTCTCAATATACGCCGGATCCTCCTCATGGAAGCTGATGATCGTATTGTGAAGGATGGCCACCCGGCGCATAGCCTCTCTGGCTACTTCCGGATCCGAAAGCGGTTTACCGTCATCCGTAAAACCTACGGCTCCGGCCTGCTTCAGTTCCGCCATACTGACCAGTTCTTTTCCCTGCATCCCCCTGGTCACCGTCGCGCAGGCATAGATATGAATGCCCGTCTGCCTTCCCTTTTCCAAAACATACTGCAGCGTTTCTACATTATCGATCGCAGGCACCGTATTTGCCATCATCACGATGGAAGTATACCCGCCGCGCTTAGCTGCTGCCGCTCCGGTCAGGATATCCTCCTTGTGCGTCTGTCCCGGATCACGAAAATGCGAGTGCACATCCACAAACCCCGGTGACACCACACAACCGCCGACATCGATCGTCTCATCTGCCGCATCAAACAACAGCGGCTCCATTTTTTTGATCACGCCGTCCTCGATCAATATGTCCAGATGTCCGTTATCTCCGGCAGGATTTACTACCTGCCCGCCTCTGATCATCAGTGTTGCCATAATTTTCCCCTCTTAAGTTTATTCTACCGGATCATATACACAGGAATACATCTTGTAGCGCACCGGTTTTACGCCGGCATTTTCATACAGTCCACGGATGTTGACCAGTTCGAAACCGCGTTTTTTCAGTTCCGGGATCGCCACCTTCAGCGCTTCGATGGTATTCTCGTTTTTCTTCATATCGTGTACCAGGATCATCACGCCATCATCCGCCGCCTCCAGGATCATCCGGCAGCGTTCCTCCGCAGACACCTCCGGCACCCAGTCCTGACAGCCCCTACCGCAGATAAAGGGCAGCTCAATGTTGTCATACATCTTCTGATCCACACAGATATAGGGTGGCCGGAAAAACTGCGGATCCTCTCCCGTGATCTCCTTGATCACCGCGGAAGTCTTCGCGATCTCTTCTTTGATCACTTCCGGCGTGAACTTCGTCATATCCTGATGTGTAAACGAATGATTTTCAATGGTGCACCCCAGTGCCACCTCACGCTTTACCAGATATTCCGTCTCCGGTGTCACCTGCTGCCCGATCAGAAAGAAGCTGGCCCGTATGCCCTCTTTTTCCAACAGATCCAATACCTGATCCGTAATACCGATCTCCGGCCCGTCATCAAAGGTCAATGCCATCTGTTTTTTCTTCATTTCGTACTAACCCCCTTTTTACTGCTTTCTTATTTTCTCAACGATAAAACAAACACCTTTTTTTGTCAATGTGTTCAGCCACGCTCCACCCGGATCAAAAGCAGCTTTCCTTTCGCCACGCTGACCTCAGCTTTCTGCCCCGGCAACACTTCATTGCTGATCCCGTACTGGTACTCTGTCGTGATCGTCCCGTTTTCCAGCGGATACTTTGCATTGCGGATCGTGATGCCCTCTGCCACCCCGCTGATATTCAGCAGCGAGAAAAAAGGGTAACACTCATCAATCGTAGCCGTTTGCGTTGAGACCACTTCCATCTCGGAATAGTCATCCACGATCACGCCCCGTTTCCCGATGGCATCCAGATACAAAAGGATGGACACATTCCCAAGAGTATGATCCAGCCTTCTTCCGCACACGCCGATCAGCAAAAACTCCTCATAGCCGCGTTTTACGGCCTCCTTCACCGCATAGACCGTATCCGTATCGTCTTTTTCGCAGGGCAGAACGATGGTTTCCACATCCAGATGCGGATTTTCCGCCGAATCAAAATCCCCGACGATCAGATCTGCCTCCCGCTGCAGCCCCGCAAGATGCCGGATACCGCTGTCACAGCAAACCAGAAAGTCATCTTCTCTTAACATCCGGCGCACCCGTTCATAGTCCCCGATCGCTGCGCCTCCCGTGATCACACATCGTCTCATAACAACAGTTCCTTTACTTGCACATTTTCCTGCAACTCATTATAATAGAAAAATGTCAAACGAACAAATATTTTATGCACAAGGAGCCGGAATATGATCCGTATTATATTGATTGGTATCGTCGTCTTTCTGTTTCTGCTGTTTTCGCTGATCCTGCAGCCCATTATGTTGCTGATCGGCCTGTTCAGCAAGAAAGCCAAAGACAGACTCTGTCTCGCCATCGTCGGCAACGCTTTCAAATGGTGCATTGCCATCGCCGGGACCAAGCAGACCATTCTTGGCGAAGAAAATGTTCCGAAGGACGAAGCCGTAATGTATGTGATGAATCACCGCAGTATCTTTGATGTGGTGCTGACCTATCCGAGAATGCCGCGTCCCACCGGCTATGTAGCCAAGAAGGAACTGGGCAAGTATCTCACCCTCACCTGGTGGATGCTGCTGCTGCATTGCGAACTGCTGGACCGCGATGATCTGCGCAAGGGTATGCAGTCCATGAACACCTGCGCGGAACGCATCAAAAAAGGCATCTCCATCGCGATCTTCCCGGAAGGAACACGCAACAAGACCGAAGAGCCGTTACTGGAATTTCATAAAGGAAGTTTCAAGATTGCCGAAAAGAGCAACTGCAAGATCATTCCGGTGGTGCTGAACAACACCTCCGCTATCTTTGAAGACCACCTGCCGAAAGTATGCAAGCAGCATGTCATCATCGAATATCTGCCGCCCATCGATGTGGCCTCTATGGACCGCGAAGCCCGCAAGGGACTGCCGGAGCTGGTGCGCTCTCAGATGGCGGCTACTTACGAGAAGAATAAAGCCCTTGTGTAAAGGGCTTTATTTTTTTCCCTTTTTACATTTGTGTTGCTCATGATAGAATAATTCAAATCAGGATTTGGAGAACTGGACATAGGTGTCTAATTAATGAAATGTGGCATTTTCTCGCTTTATGTCGTGTCCAATTACGTTGACTTGTATTAAGCTGACAGCGAAAGGAGGAAAAATCAGTGGATCAAATTAAGATTGGTACTTTTCTGAAAACACTCAGGAAAGAAAAGAATTTGACTCAAGAGCAGCTGGCAGAAAAGTTGGGTGTGTCCAATCGCACAGTATCCCGATGGGAGACCGGAACGAATATGCCCGATATC
>JAFXQR010000115.1 GCA_017526985.1 Lachnospiraceae bacterium | reverse complement strand
GCTGCTATGCTAAGGTTATCGGCCTTGACAAAGAACACGAGCCCGACATCTACGGCGCTATCAAGAGAAACGCACTTCTTGAGAACGTTACCGTTGATGCTGCAGGCAAGATTGATTTCGACGATAAGAGCGTTACCGAGAACACTCGTGTATCTTACCCGATCGATCACATCAAGAACATTGCAAAGAATGTAAACGGCGTTTCCTCCGGCCCGGCTGCAGAGAACGTAATCTTCCTTTCCGCAGATGCATTTGGTGTACTTCCTCCGGTATCCATCCTTACTCCGGAGCAGACTCAGTACTACTTCCTGAGCGGTTTCACCGCTAAGCTGGCTGGTACCGAGCGTGGTATCACCGAGCCGACCCCGACTTTCTCCGCTTGCTTCGGCCAGGCATTCCTGGAGCTGCACCCGACAAAGTACGGCGAGGAGCTGGTTAAGAAGATGAAGAAGAGCGGCGCTAAGGCATACCTGGTTAACACAGGTTGGAACGGCACCGGCAAGCGTATCTCCATTCCGGATACCCGTGGTATCATCGATGCGATCCTGAACGGCGACATCGCAAAGGCAGAAACCAAGAAGATCCCTATCTTCGATTTCGAAGTTCCGACTTCTCTGCCGGGCGTAAGCACCGAGATCCTGGACCCGAGAGATACCTACGCTGATGCTTCCGAATGGGAGAAAAAGGCAAAGGATCTGGCTGCTCGTTTCCAGAAGAACTTCAAGAAGTACGAGACCAACGAGGCTGGCAAGGCACTGGTTGCTGCAGGTCCTCAGCTGTAATTTTACAGATTCGATCTACTTCAGGGGGCATCTCCGCAAGGAGGTGCCCTTTTCAATTGTTAAGAAACATGGTAAAATAACATATTGGATCTGTGCGTGTTTGGGCGCAAAAGATATTTGATCATGGACAAGGAGGAGGTAGCAATGGGACTGCGTTTTCGTAAGAGCATCACACTATGTAAAGGGGTAAAACTGAATCTGAGTAACAAGAGCGCATCGGTGAGCGTGGGGCGTAAGGGGATCCACCAGAGCATTTCCACCACCGGGCGGACGACAACATCCATCGGTATCCCGGGTACGGGGGTGTCCTATCAGAAGAGCTTCAATCTGAAGAAGGGCTTTGCCAATCTGTTCAAGAAGGGCAAGAAAGAGGAGGCAGAGGCCAAAGCTGATCCGAAGAAGAAGGATAGTAAGAAAGACAGTAAAGTAGACAGCCCGGCTTCGGCAGCAGTACAGGAAAATACCGCGCTGCTGGAAGAGAATAAGGCAACTTATGACAGCTTTGTGGAGCAGATCGAATATATGAGATCACTGCACAAAGTGGCAGATGAGCCGATTGACTGGAAAGAGGTATTTGACCGTCCGGCACCGGCGGGAGGCGCGCTGGCATCCCTGCGCAGTGACAGCAAGGCAGAGATGGAAGAGTGGAAGACGCTGCATGAGATGGCGGAGAAAGTGCTGGCCGGGGATGTGGATGCGTATCTGGATGTAGTGGATGAGATGCGCCCCTACGATGATATCCTGGAGTATGGCAGTGACTTTGAGGTGGGCACCGACGATCCGAAACTGCTGGAGGTGGAATTCCGTGTGAAGTCGGAAGAAGTGGTACCGCCGGCAGAATATGTACTGGATGCCAAGGGCAATCTGAAAGAAAAGGAACTGTCCAAGACCGCCTATTTTGATCTGGTGCAGGACTATGTGTGCAGCTGCATCCTGCGCATCGCGAGAGATTCCTTCGCATTGCTGCCGGTGGAAAAAGTGCTGATCCATGCGGTGGATACGATCTTAAATACCGCCACCGGGCAGGACGAAGAGATCACCATCGTGTCGGTAGCCATTGACCGTGCGCAACTGGAAAAGTTGAATTTTGAACGGCTGGATCCGTCGGATGCGGTGAATTCCTTTCCGTGCAAGATGAGTTTTAAGAAGACGAAGGGATTTGAACCGGTTGCAAGATTGGATTGACATACAGGGGAACATCTTATCCGTCGCCTTCCACGCAAGGGAAAGGCAGGGAGAATCATTTCTGACGGGGGCTGCTTATGGGGAAGTTACAGAAAAGCCTGATCGCGATCATGGTCTTCTTCTGGCTGGTGTACAGTACCGCGACACTGGCACAGATCGACCTCGTTTATAACATCTTTTCGCCGCTTACGGCACTGGCTGCGGTACTGTTGATCGCCAGCTGTTTGAAAGATGCAGGAAAGTACAGAAAAGCGGCGATCTTTGTGATGTGCGGCATTTTTTCCTGGTTTATCTCGGATCTGATGCTGTACACCTATACCTACATCCTGCCGGACAATGAGCTGCTGGTCATGATGAGTGACCAGATGTATCTGGTGCCCAATTATCTCTTTGGCGCCGGACTGACCGCCTATATCATCGTGGATTTCCGCAGGCAGGACATCTTCCGGCTGCTGATCGATACTTTCCTGATCGGTGTGTCAGGCTATGTCTTTGTGCGCAAACTGTTTATCTATGGTTTCGGTATCAATACTTACGAAGGAACCTTTACCTACAGCGCATTGTTTTATCTGATCGCCGTGATGTATGTGATCGTTATGATGATGCTGATCCTCACGATACGCGGCATCTTCCATCACACACGCGCCGGTTACATCGTTTTTGGAGCACTGCTGCTCTATAATGTGTTTGAAATGCGCTACACCTATTTTACCGCAGGCGGGCTGGATGCGGAAAATATCTACATTGACATCATCTATATGGCTTGTGTCTGCGCACTGGGCATCGCCTTTGCCGATCCGACACTGAAGCAG
>JAFXQR010000114.1 GCA_017526985.1 Lachnospiraceae bacterium | reverse complement strand
CTGGATCAGATCAAAAAGGGCAAACGACACGGAGAAATGCCTAATAAAGAAACCTGTGAAGCGATCCTTCAGCAGGCGGACAGCATGGAAATCACCAATATGATCCGTCATCTGCGCTATATTCGTTCGGAAAATAAGAAGAATCATAAGGGGTTGAACATTGCGGATGCCAAGTTGTTGACCTATGCGGAACGCGTGATCATCAGTGAATTGGCGACTGCTCTGGCTATACCGATGGAAGAAGCCGTGGAAAAACTGAATCGGGCACTTGAGAAAGCCGCTACCGGTTGATTTTTATACTTGAATCGACTATAATTATTGGGAATGAGTGAAGTCATTCCCTTTTTTGTTGTAAGGGAAGGCGGGGCGAATGATAGTAAGAGGTGAGCTATGGCGACGGAGAAGATACAACAGTCGGATCAGGATCGGATGCGGGAACTTGTGAACCTGTTACGCAGGGCTGCGCAGGCATATTATGCGGAAGATGTGGAGATCATGCCCAATGTGGAGTATGACCGTTTGTATGATGAACTGCAGGCGCTGGAAGAAAAGACCGGTGTGGTTCTGGCAGGCAGCCCGACTGTGAGTGTAGGTTATGAAGCGGTAGATGCTTTGCCGAAGGAGCCCCATGCCTCTTCCATGCTTTCGTTGGGCAAGACCAAGAGCCGGGAAGAACTGTCGGACTGGCTGGGGGACCATGAGGGACTGCTTTCCTGGAAGGAAGATGGTCTGACGGTGGTGCTGACTTACCGGAACGGTATGCTGGAAAAATGTGTCACCCGTGGCAACGGAGAAGTGGGCGAAGTAGTGACTCCCAATGCCAAAACCTTTGTGAACCTGCCGCATAAGATCTCTTATACGGGAGAGTTGGTGGTAAGAGGAGAAGCAGTTATCACCTATAGTGATTTTGAAAAGGTGAATGCGCAGATCCCGGAAGAAGGCGCAAAATACAAGAATCCTCGGAATCTGTGCAGTGGTTCCGTGCGTCAGTTAAACAGTGAGATCACGGCAAAACGGAATGTACGCGTGATCGTTTTTTCGCTGGTGAGTGCGGAGGGCGTGGATTTTAACAATTCCATGGAGCGGCAGTTTGTCTTTCTAAAAGAACAGGGTTTTGAGACGGTGGAATTTGAACGCGTGAATGCGCAGACAGTGGTAGAGGCGATTGGGCGTTTTGAACAAAAGATCGCCCAAAATGATATTCCGTCGGACGGACTTGTACTGGCGTATGACGATCTGGCATATGCGGCGTCGCTGGGGCGTACCGCAAAGTTTCCGCGTGGAGCCATCGCTTTTAAATGGGCAGACGAAATGGCGGAGACGCAGCTTTTGGAAGTGGAGTGGAACACCTCCAGAACAGGACTGATTAATCCGGTGGCGGTATTTGCACCGGTGGAACTGGAAGGTACTACAGTATCCCGGGCCAGTGTGCATAATGTGAGCATCATTAAAGAACTGCAACTGGGGATCGGTGATACGGTTAAGGTATACAAAGCCAATATGATCATTCCGCAGATCGCGGAGAATCTGACAAGATCCGGTAATCTGGAACTGCCCGGAGTCTGTCCGGTATGCGGTGGCGAAACCATCATCAAAAAAGAAGCGGACAGTGAGGTGCTCTATTGCAGCAATGCCACTTGTCCGGCAAAACATTTAAAAGCCTTTGTACATTTTGTGGAACGGGATGCGATGAATATTGAAGGGCTATCCGAGGCAACATTGGAGAAGCTGATCGGAGCCGGACTGGTGCATCATTTCCGCGATATCTATCATCTGAAGGAGCGCAGGGAGGAAGTACGCCATCTGGAAGGTTTTCATGAGCGCTCTACCGATAATCTTTTGGAGAGTATTGAGAAGAGCCGGGAACTTCCGGTGGCCCGAATGCTTTACGCATTGGGCATTCCGGGAATCGGTCTGGCCAATGCGAAACTCATTGCCAAGCATTTTTCGTATGACTTAGCGCAAATGAAGCAGGCAGAAACCAGCGAACTCAGCGAGATCGATAAAGTAGGACCGGTGCTGGCAGAGGCATTTTACAGCTATATGCATGATGCAGAGAAGCTGCAGGAGATGGATGCACTCGTTGCGGAACTGACCTTTACGGTACCGGAAGAGGCAACGACTGAGCAGACACTGGCGGGCTCTGTCTTTGTGATCACCGGTGGCCTGAATCATTTTGAAAACCGTAATGAATTGAAGAATCTGATCGAAGCAAGAGGCGGCAAGGTGACCGGTAAAGTCACGGGCAAGACATTGTGTCTGATCAATAATGATGCCGCATCACAATCGAGTAAGAATAAAGAGGCCAAAGCGTTGGGCGTACGGATCGTCACAGAGGACGAATTCCTGGCGGAGTTTTTGCCGGGAGTCTTATAGAGAATCGAAGGAAAGAAGGAAAAAGAAAATGCCGATCAAAGTACAGAGTGATCTGCCGGCAAAAGAACAGCTGGAAAATGAAAATATATTTGTGATGGATGAGAGCCGGGCAATGCACCAGGATATCCGTCCGCTGAAGGTGATAGTGCTGAATCTGATGCCTATCAAACAGGATACGGAGCTGCAGCTTTTGCGTGCATTCTCCAATACCCCGTTACAGATAGATGTGACATTTCTGATGGTAAAGAGTCATATCTCACAGAATACATCCGTCAATCATCTGAATCGTTTTTATGAAACCTTTGAAAGTGTACGCAGTCATCGTTACGACGGCATGATCATCACCGGGGCTCCGGTGGAGCAGATGCCATTTGAAGAAGTGGATTATTGGGATGAACTGGTGGAGATCATGGAATGGTCTAAAACACATGTGACATCCACACTGCATATTTGCTGGGGCGCTCAGGCAGCCTTGTATTACCATTTTGGGCTGCAGAAGACACAGTTACCCGAGAAGCTTTTCGGCATCTATGAGCATGAAGTGAAACATCGCCGTACGCCGCTGGTACGTGGTTTTGATGATTTCTTCTTTGCACCGCATTCCAGGCATACTACGGTAGACCGGGAGGCGATGCACGCCACAGAAGGACTGACCATTCTGGCGGAATCTCCGATAGCGGGTGTGCTGCTGTCTATTGCGAACGAAGGTAAGCAGATCTTTTTGATGGGACATCCGGAATATGACCGCTATACACTGGATAGTGAATATAAGAGAGATTTGTCAAAGAATCTGCCGATCCATATTCCTGTGAACTATTATCCGCAGGATGATCCGACACAGAAGCCGCGGCTGCAGTGGAGAGGTCACTGTAATATGCTCTATAGCAATTGGCTGAACTACTATGTATATCAGGTGACGCCGTATGATCTGGGGGCGTGAGCTTGCACTTTACTTGCACTTGGTGGTTTATACTGTTATCTAACAGAAAAACGAACACTGGAGAGTGCCTGCAACAGGCACGAAAGGAGTGCATTATGATGCTATTAAACGAACAGTCAAATGCAACGGATACAGCACTGGGTGTGGGCAAGAGCCTGATCGAACAGCTTGCGAATATTGAGTTTGCCGGTGTGCTGCTTTGCGTAGTGATGATGCTGGCGGCAGGATTTATCTGTCTGGAAGGTTATGCGATCTATCGGGCGGCACTGTCGGCCATTGGCTTTTGTGTCGGTTACAGTCACATTCATCCGTATCTGGAGAAACTGGGACTGAGCAGTGAGACAATGCTCATGGTACAGGCAATCGTAGGATTGATTTGTGCGGCGCTGGCGATACTGTATGTGAAAGTCGGTATTTTTATTGCGGCCTATCATTTCGTACAGGCGAATCTGGCGGCCTTCTGTGCAGCGACACTGGCAACACAGTTATCGATACCGAAATTTATCTACCCGATGTTTGCAGGGCTGGTGGGAATAGGCGCTGGTGTGCTGGGCGGATATCTGGCAGCCAAATCGCAAAGGGCGGTGGTCGTGATCATTACGGCTGTGGTCGGAGGTTTTGCAGCGGTTAATTTCTTCCTGCAGATGGTACCACAGTTTCCGGTGGATATGCATTACATTCCGGATGCGTCCCATCCGATGTGGGTATTTGCCAAACTGTTTTTGGCAGCGGCAGGTGTAGGAGTACAGGGGCTCAAAGAACCAAAATAGGATGACAATTAACGAGAAGGATCTCAAAGCAAACGAAACAAAGAGATCGAAGGGAAAAGCGGAAAAGCACCCTTCGGAAAACCTGCTGGGATGGCTGCTGAAAGTGGTCGTCCTTGTTGGCGTTTTATTACTGATGGTCTATATGCTGCTCACTGCGTTGCTCTCCAGCTTTCAATGGGGGCGTAACATTCGCCGGGATCCGGTGCGAATGGAACTGAATTCCGCAGCATTACTCAAGGAAACAAAATTTACGGATAGCTATGGCGGTAAAATTCATAAGCTGGAGATTCCCATCAAAGCGGATATGACCGGTGGCAATGACTTGTGCCTCTGGGTGGTACATAGTTACATAGATGTCTATTTTGACGGAGAGTTGGTCTATACAACCAAGGAACCCAGTACGCCTCATATCGGAAGGTCGCCGGGGTGTTATTGGGTGTTTGTTCCTATGAAGACCAATGATGCAGGTAAGACGATACAAATCTTTGTACGGCCGGCATACAAGCAGGTGAGCGAACGGCTGCCTAAGGTCTATTTGGGACGCAGGGATGAAGTGGTTGGTTATCGTTTCCTGGAAGAAATGGGCATGGTGGTAGTCGCTGTGCTTTGTATTGCTTTTGGTGTGATCTTCAGTGCTCTGGCGCTGGCCTCAAAGATCCGCACGGCAGGTAACCGGGCCATCTTTTATATGGGGATCTTTATTGCGGTCATCGGTTTGTGGAAGTTTACCGATACCCCATCTGTTGTGGCGTTGTTTAATTCGCAGGCGCATCTGTTTACTTATGTCTGTCTTTTGTGTCTGTGTTATTTTCCGACGACGATCATGGCCTATCTTACCTGGCTGAATCCCGGGGAAAGAATGTATTATGTTTTGACACGGGTCTACTTACTCTTTGCTCTGGCAGTGACATTTATGCAGGCATTTAATATCCGGGATCTGCGGGAAAACCTCCATCTGATGCAGATGTTGCTGGTTACTTGTATTGTTTTTATACTGGAAAAAAATATCTACAATCTGCGATATCATGACAATAACTGGCATAAACTGGCGTTTATTGTTTTCGGAATTGCAGGTTTCGGAGATCTGGTGCTTTATTTGTATGGTTATGATTCGTTTCATCAGGGCTTTACTCTGACCATGGTCTTGTTCTATGCGATCATCAACGGTATTATGGTATTGGTAAAGACGGCTGATCAAGAGGATGAACTTCGACGGCGGAATCTGCAACTGAAGAACAGTCAGATGGCGCTCATGATGAGCCAGATCCGTCCGCACTTTATCTACAATACGCTGAATGCTATCTATGTGTTGTGCGGCAGGGAGCCGGACCGGGCGAAGATCGCCATCTACGATTTTTCGAAGTATCTGCGTATCAATTTCCAACAGATGGACAAAACGGAGATGGTACCGTTTAAGGAGGAATTACAGCATGCGCAGTTTTATGTAAAGATAGAACAGTTGCGTTTTTCGGATGCGATCAATGTAAAGTACGATATCAAAGAAGAAGACTTTTCCTTGCCGGCACTCACACTGCAACCGCTGGTGGAAAATGCGATCCGTCATGGGATCCGCTCAGCCAATGCCAGTGGCAGTATAACGGTCAGCACCTTTGCGCAGGAAGAAGAGTATTGCGTATGCGTGGAAGATGACGGCGAAGGATTTGATGTGGAAAAATGGGAAGAAAATATCCGGGAGAAAGGCGGGGAAGATGAGACCGGCCGGCGCCATGTGGGATTGGCAAATGTGCGGGAACGTATCAAACAGTATGGCGGACGGATGATGATCGAAAGTGAACCGGGACACGGTACGCGTATGATCATCTGTATGCCAATGGATGAAGATGCGTTATTTCTTCCGGAGAAGATGATACCGAAGGAAGAGAAGCATGTTGGCAAAGAAAAACACGCCGGCAAAGAGAAGGGGAAACAAAAGAAAGGGAAATAAAAAGCAAAACACAAACGGGAAAGGGGGCAGCAAATGAAGGTACTGGTAGTAGATGATGAGCAGATGGGGATTGACGGACTGTGTGATGCGTTGGAGGAAGTGCTGGGAAAGGATGCGCAGATCGATACTTCTCTGGATGCACCCAAGGCACTGGAGATGGTACGGGAACAAAAAGAATCAGGAGCGCCGTATGATGTGGTATTTCAGGATATTGAAATGCCAAAGATGAATGGACTGGAACTGGCCGTAGGGATCAAAAAGGCCAGTCCGGATACCAACCTGGTCATGGTGACGGCATATCAGGAATATGCTCTGGATGCCTGGAAACTGCATGTCAGCGATTATTTGCTGAAACCGGCCATGGCGGATGATGTTCGCAATGCTTTGGAGAACCTGCGCAAACCGGTCCAGACAAGTGAAGAAGATGCCAAGAAGCGTGTGAGAGCGATCTGTTTTGGTTCTTTCGAAGTATTTGTTGATGATAAGCCGCTGCAGTTTCACAGGGGGCGCAGCAAGGAACTGCTGGCGTATCTGGTAGACCGGCGCGGTGCGGTGTGTACTATGGGTGAGTTGTTGGGCATCCTTTTTGAAGATGACAATTCCAATTCGCGAAAATCATGGCTGCGTACTCTTGTGCAGGATCTGAAGCACACCATGGAGGAAGCCGGCGTAGGGGATGTGCTGATCAAAGGCTGGAACTGTCTGTCGGTGGACTGCGAGAAGATCGACTGTGATTACTATAAGCTGCTGGAAGGTAATCCTATGGCTATGAACGATTACCGTGGCGAGTATATGTCGCAGTACAGCTGGGCAGAAATGACGCTGTTGAGAGATTAAAGAACACATTTTTGACAGAAATACAATTCGGCTTGCACTTTGCTTGCACTTTGTGTTGTATAATAAGTTATGATATCGTGTATGGGCTGTGTTTATTGACGATAAGCCATAAATATAGTATAAATAAACAATACACCATACTATATCTCGTTGCTATTAAAGATCAAGGAGGACCCGGATATGGCAGAGGAACAGGAAAAGAAACTGGAAATGGTACTGGTGGACCCGGAAGGAAATGAGCATATCTTTGAACCGGTACTTACACTGGGGGTACGCGGAAGGGATTTCATCGTTTTGCAGCCGCAGGGCGAGGGCGGAGAGGCGGAATTGCAGATCCTGGGCTTCCATGCAGGACCGAATGACGAGATTATCCTGGATGATATTGACGATGACGAACTGTATTATGAGGTGGCGCGACAGGCAGAAGCCATTTTAAATGACGAGATGGAGACGGAAGAATACCTTTTGGATAACGGTACCATTCCGGAAGAGGAGATGGCAGAGTACCGCAGACAGGCTTATGAAGAAGAGGTACGCGAGGAAGAGGAAGACTACTGTTACGAGGATGAGGACGGCAATCTGTTTATCTACGGCGAAGATGGCAGGGTGATCTACTTAAACGAATATGGCGAGCCGATCGAAGACGAGAATTAAAAATTTTTACGCAACCGATAAAAATATGAAGGAGGGCTATGAAAATGGCTGAACAGACAATTTACAAAACCGAAAAAAAAATCGATACCAGAACAGCACCGAAACTGGCTGCGGATCTGGAGGCGCTGGCAGCGGAAGGCAAGTTTGATCTGGTGATCGACATGAGTGAGACCGGTTATATCTCCTCTGTTGGTTTGCGTGCACTGCTTACTATGCAGAAAAAAGTAAATGCAAATGGCGGCATGATGCTGATCCGTGGTGCAAACCAGCAGGTGCGGGAAATCTTTGATGTGACCGGATTCTCCGGATTTTTGACATTGGAAGACTGAGCACATGGCAAAGAGAGGGAGTCAAAAGAAACCGGCAAACAAACCGGTGAATCCCGAACAGGAGAGCAGAAACGAACGACTGAAGGGCGCAGCGTCGGCCATCCGGAAACAACAGCAGGAAACCGACATACAAGAGCACCCCAAAGTTGTTGATGGGGAAGAAGAAAATAAAAGTATGCAGCGGTTGGACCGTATTCTCGAGATGGTCCGCCGGCAAAGGACCGAGCCCAGGATCCCCGGGATCAAAAACGGGAAATGGGGCGGCAAAAAAAAGGAAAAGAAACAGCCTAAGGCGGTGGTACGGCGCAAATGGCCGGAAGGTGAGCTGACCACGCAGCAGAAGATCTACTGGTATGGCGGATTGTTTCTGCGGGCAATCTCTTCTCTTTTGTTATATGCATTGATGCCTTCCCTGTGTCTGGCCCTTGGTTATGTATTCGGTGGGCATCAGGACGATGGAACGACGCTGGAAGAATTCTTTACCTACGGTGCAAATTTTTATACGACCGTAGGAACCTTCCTGACTTTGTGGATCTTGCAACGCAGTGCCAAGCGCAGAGGCAGTACTGTTTGGGAAGAATCTACCTTGTTTCTGAAAGAGATGCGACCGGTGAAAGCAATCTGCTTTTTCGTTTTTGGTTTTGCATCGGCAACAGCGGTATCAGCACTGCTCACATTGCTCCCCAAGTTTTTCCTGACCCTGGGGTACGCAAGTGCATCGTCAAAACTGGACCTGGTACGGGATCCGTTCTTTATGCTGACAACGATCCTGATCCTGGCACCCATCGTGGAAGAGATCATTTTCCGCGGGTATATGCTCAATACTCTGCTGGAGCACATCCCGGAAAAGACGGCGATCCTGATCAGCAGCATCATCTTCTCAGTCATGCATGGCACTCTGATCTGGATCTTATATGCATTTTTGCTAGGCCAGATCCTGGCAATGACCTCGATGAAGGAAGACAATATCGCCTACGGTGTGATGCTGCACAGCGGCTTTAATGCCACGGCGGTCGTGAATTATTTTATTGGACATAGTGAAAAATGGGAACCGGTACTCTTTGGCAGCAAGCCGTTGATCGCGCTTTACGGTGTGATCGGCTTGGCAATATCGTTATTTCTGGCAGCGGTATATACCAATCGCCTGGATCTGAAGCTGATATGGCGGCGGATCCGGGGAATTGATCCGGACAGGAACTAGGAAAGATTTCATAAATAGTATTTCTGGAAAGAGAGTAAAGGGAGGAAGTTCAGATGGACAGACTCAAAGAATGGGGAAAGAAAACACTGATTTGGCTGGTGATCATCGCTGTGCTCAGCATCATCATCGGTTCTCTGGTGGCCATGGCACAGTGGCATTACTTAGGCGTGCCGGATAATGCTCCGGCAAAGGTGACGGATCCGATGCTGCAGACCTGGCGTGAGTACATAGCAAATAATGAAGAATGGCGTGCAGGTAAGCTGGAAGAAGCAGGTGTTGCGGAGCTGACAGAAGAAGAGTTTATGGACTTGGCGGTTCAGGAGTTACCGGCCTATCCCGGTGGTATGAAAAACGGTTCTTTCTTTGATCTGCGAATCCTTACCTGGGGGTGGACCTATCTGTACGGATTGATCCTGCTGATCTTTGGTGTGGTGGTATATCTGGCAGTCGGTGCCGGGGAGCCGGGCAAGAACGCCGGTAAGATGCTGCGCTCCAAAGCGGAAGGCATTGAAGGAAACCTGGAAAATTCCCGTTTCTTAACAGACAAGGAAAGAGACGATCTGTTTCCGCATAAAAAATTTAATGCTCTGGCGGAAGAGAAGAAGGATGGTATTGCGGTATATGCCGTTTACAACCAGAAGAAGAAGGATATGGATATCAACCTGATGTCGCCGTGCCACGGTATTATCATCGGTGCTACCGGTTCCGGTAAGACGACCACCTTTGTAAACCCGGTGATCCAGATCCTTGGTCACGCATCTGCAGGATCCTCCATGATCTGTACCGACCCGAAGGGCGAGCTCTTCCAGATGCACTCCAAGATGCTGAAGGAGCATGGCTATAAGTGTATGGTGCTGGATCTGCGTGATCCGTACTCCTCATTCCGCTGGAATCCTCTTGGTGATATCTATGACCGCTATCAGGAATACTTAAAAGTAGGCGATGAGATCTATGAGAATACTTTCCCGATTCAGGAAGCGGAGGGGCTGGAACTGGTGGATCCGGAAGATACTTTCGGAGATGTATGGTATGAATACGAAGGCAAGGCGTATTCGGATCGCAAGGCATTGATCGGTAAGATCCGTGTGGAGAAGCAGAAGATCTATGATGAAATGTATGAAGATCTGAACGACCTGATCTCTGTAATCTGCCCGATCGAATCCAAAGACGATCCGGTTTGGGAGAAAGGTGCACGTTCCATCATCATGGCAACATGTCTGGCAATGCTGGAAGACAGTGCCAATCCGGAACTGGAGATGACGAAAGAGAAGTTCTGTTTCTTTAATGTATCCAAGGCGATTATGAATTCCGAAAATGAATTTGCCGCACTGAAGGATTACTTTAAGGGACGCGATAAACTGTCCAAGGCGGTTGGCTTGTCCAGGCAGGTGCTTTCCGCAGCTGACCAGACGCTGTCCTCTTATATGTCCATCGCTTTTGATAAACTCTCGATGTTCAATGACGAAGGTTTGTGTGCGCTGACGGCAGCAACGGATATCGAACCGGCACAGTTTGCTTTTGAGCCAACGGCATTGTTCCTTAAGATACCTGATGAAAAGGATACCCGTCATGCGCTGGCAGCCGTATTCATTTTGTGTATTTACAAGGCGCTCATCAAGGTGGCATCCGGTCGTGAGGATCTGTCCTTACCGCGTAATGTATACTTTATCCTTGACGAGTTTGGTAATATGCCCAAGATCGACAAGTTTGATAAGATGATCACCGTAGGTCGTTCCAGAAAGATCTGGTTCCATATGATCATCCAGTCCTTTGCACAGCTCAATAATGTATATGGTGAGACCGTTGCGGATATCGTAAAAGGTAACTGCGGTATTAAGATGTTCATCGGTTCCAATGACATAGGTACCTGCGAAGAATTTTCCAAGCTCTGCGGTAATATGACGGTACGGTCCACCAGTGTATCGGGATCCACTTCCGATAAGGGTGAACAGGTGAATTTCTCGAATCAGCTGACCAACCGTCCTTTGATCTATCCGTCCGAGCTGATGAAACTGAACAACAAGTATTCCACCGGTAACTCTATTATCGTTACCTTTGGTAATCATCCGTTAAAGACACAGTTTACGCCGAGTTACAAGTGCCCGTTGTATGAGTTTGGCACTATGGATATGACGGATGTAAGAAACAATGTATTCTACAGTGATGAGGTGTTCTATGATCTGGATGAGAGAAATTATCTGATCCTGGATCAGGGCAATGAGGATGAGTCTGCAGATGCGGAGGGTTAAAAGTGTTGAAAGCAGGATCTGACAGAACAAAATTTAGCAAACAGATCGCCGGATGGGGGATGCGTGCAGCAGCCATAGGTCTTGGCTTGTGGCTGGCGAATGCCGGACTGTCCCTGCACGCACAAGCAGCGTATGTACCGACCGATGTGGCGGTAGATCTGACGACCGGCAGTGAGGATGGTGGCGGACAACCGCAGCCTGCCGGGCCGGTAGAGCGGTCAGTGAATGTCAATCTGACCGAGTATTACAATGCCGAATTTGATCTGTATGAAGAAGGCTTTAATAACCGTTATTTTTTCTATAGCAATGTGTCAAACGGCGGTATGACAGCAAAGCCGGTAGTCCTGGATATTCCGGCGAATCTAAACTATACCGTGGAAAAAGACGGCAAGGCTATCAGCTACCAGTCAGGGACGGCGGTTTCGGCACTCGGTGTGTATATGGTAACCATCAAAGTGGATGAGACGGATGGAAACAATATCACACATTATACGGCTTCCTATCGTTTCCGTATCATGGAAGCTGCGGAACAGACCAATCCTGTGCTGGGGGATGAAGGCGTCTATACCAATCCCGGAGTAGAGGATCCGGCACCGACGGAGTCGCAGGGAATCCGCTATGAAGACCTGACAGAGGAAGAGCAGGCGGCTCTGGAACAGGTTTTCGGCGGCAGTGAAGTGTCGGAGGAGGAACTGCTCAATGAGGATGGTTCCATCAATCAGGATAAGTTAAATGAACTGATGGCAGAAAAATTAGGCGAGATCGGTGATGTAAACGACATCTATCAGACGGAAGGCGTTAATGAGCAGACCGGTATGGCTTCCGCGTATGATGCAGTAACCGGATATTACAAGCATACACTAATCAGCGGCCATCAGTTCTATACAGATGTGCAAAACGGCACCGTGACACAGCTTTCCGTAAAGCTGCGTGCGGACGAGGGGTTAAGTTTTACGGTATATAAAGACGGTGAGCTCTATGAAGCCGAAGATATGTTTAACTTTTCAGAGGCAGGAAGTTATCTGCTGATCCCGCAGTCTTCGGATGTGGTCTTTTTGGATGCCTACCAGGAAGAAAAGCCGACATTTTCTTTCCGTATTATGGATAATGCAGCAAACGACCTGTCCGTCTTCCGCGCTCCGGAGGGCTACTGGCTGGGGGATATTTATCTGGACAACCTGCCTTGTACCACATACAAACTGGTGAATCGCACTACAGTACTGCTGCGGGAAGACGGTTACTACAAGATCGAAGTGACGGACGGTTCTGTCACCTACAATATGGAATACAAACTGGACCGTATCCGTCCGCGGTTTTTTGTAGATGTACAGAAAAACCGTGCGGATATCTCCTATCTGTCAGACGATGCTGCAAAAGTCATGGTCTATCGTAACCAGCAGCCTTACGATACCAAGGGACTTCTGTATAGCATCAGAGAAACCGGTCTGTACTGGTTCTATGTGTTTGATGATGCGGGGAATATCAGCCAGCAGGCATTCGAGGTCAAATATGGTTTCAACAAAGGTGCGGTTGTGGCCATCCTGATCATTGTGTTGTTTATCGGCGGTTTGATCGGTTACATCCGATATCTGAATACGCATGTGAAAGTAAGATAGAGAGTGATGAACGAAACAGTTTTCCGTATGGAAATGGGGTGAGTGTTTGGTACCTGTAACATTAAGTTTTTTAGAGATCATACAAGATATATTGCGAGCCATCTTTGAATCGGTACTGATGCCGGTCATCAAGGATGTGTTCAACATCCTGATCACCCTGATCGGCGAGCTGATCATCAATGCTTTGAGTGGTGTATTTCTGACTATCTGGGTCATTTTGTTGAAACTGGTGGATTTTATGGAGGATATCTTTACGATCTTTTCCGGTATGACGCAGCTCAAGATCAACGGACATATCAGCAACCAGGGTATTCTGCAGTATCTCTTTGGACAGCGTGGGGTGCGGGATGCGTACCTTGCGATTATGGCCATTGCGATCATTCTGTGTCTGATGACCACCTTTATCGCAGTGCTTCGTTCCATGGCGGATTCGCCATTTGAGAACAAAAAGCCCATCAGTGCGGTGCTGCAGACTACCTTTAAATGTGTACTCACTTTTGCGGTACTCAATATTGCCTGTGTATTTGCGATTCAGATGTTTACACAGGTCATGCTGCAGGTCAACTATTATCTGAATGCAAATAATGACAATTTTTCCCTGGGAGATATCCTGTTCTATATGATGGCAAAGGATAAGGGAAAGGGAGATGTGACCGACTTTGCCAGCGGCGCCAAATATGCCAATGTGGACAATGTTATGAAGAAGTTTGATTATGTGCATTTTCCTTGGATCATTTGTCTGGTGGCGACAGTGTTTATTTTGGGGATCTTGTTGGCGTCGATCATCGGTTTTGTGCAGCGCCTGATGATGATCATCATCTTGTATATCATCAGTCCATTGTTTGTGGCATATATGCCGCTGGATGAAGGAAAGAGTTTCAATATGTGGAAAGATACTTTTGTGGCGTATCTGGTGAGTGCACTGTCGCCCATAGTCACGATGAAACTATTCATTATGATCCTGCCATATATGATGGATGAGAATCTTACCATTCCCGGAGTCAGCAATATGATGTATGTGCGGCTGATCTTTATCATTGCCGGAGCTTTTGCCATCTTCTCCAGTCGTAACCTGTTCGTGAAGATCATCAATCCGACATTGGGCGGTCAGCTTGATGGCAATTCGGGAATCGGCAGTATGATAGGTGCGACGGTCTATGGCAAGGCCATGAAAGGTATCAGCTATCTGACGAAATAAGCGTGATGGTTATGCCGGCATAAAACATTGATGGAAACAAAGATTTAAACTAACAAACGAAGGGGTATATAGAGTGCAATCGGTATATCTGGGACTGTTTTCCAGTTTGTTCAAAAAAATATTTGATGCGATCTTAAAGCCGGTCATCGAGTTTATCGGCGGGATCATCAATACCGTGTTCACATGGGTATTTGAGAATATCTTAAAGCCCTTGTTGGTCAATGTTTTATTGCCTTTGTTCAAATGGCTGGCACAATTGATTTTTGAGATCCTTGCCAGTGTGTTTTATTCCATCCTGGCAGAACTGCTAAAGATCATAGATATCATACAGAAGATCTTCAATGTCTTTGCGGGGATCGATCCGATCACTTATGACAAACATGGCTATAATATATTGGAGTTTTTCTTCTCCAGAGCACCGGTCCAGAGAGCGGTATGGGCGGTCATTGCCATCAGCTGGGCGCTCATGTTTGCTTTTTCGATTGTAGCGATCGTCCGGTCTATGGCGGATCTATCCGGCGAAATGAAAAATCCGGTCAGCAAAGTACTGCGTCTGACCTTTGAGTGTTTTCTGAAAATGATGATGATCCCTATGGTATGTATGCTCCTGATACTGCTTTCCGGCAGGATCTTGCAGTCGGTCAACAGCGCCGTCAATGTGGGGCAGATGGGGCTTTCCGGGGAACGGGATATGAGTAAGAATTCCGAGACGACTTTGGGCAGGGTCATCTTTTGTATCAGTACCCTGGATGCAGCCCAGGATGGTAAGACACAATATAATGTCAATGGAGGAACCGGTACGCCGGAATCCAAGACTCTGGATGCCGGTATTTCCCATAAGCCGGGCATTATGGATGAGCTGCGTGCACCGTATTATTATACCAATTGTTCGACCGGCCCCAAAAACTACTATGATACGGGGAGTGTGAAGGCAGACTTTAAGTACGAGAAGATCAATTATATTGTCGGTTTCGGCGTGGGGTTGATCTTCCTGAAGGTATTGCTGACCTGTATCTTCAAGTTTATCAACCGTATGTTTAATGTTCTGCTGCTCTACATCACATCACCGCTCTTTGTATGCAGCATGCCGTTGGACGAGGGAAAAAACTATAATCAGTGGAAGGATATGTTTGTAGGCCAGCTATTTTCCGGATATGGGTCGGTGGTGGCCATGCAGTTGTATCTCATTATAGCACCGGCGATCTTAAACGGTGACCTGCAGTTTATCAGTACGACCACCGAAGGCGATCTTGTGATCCGTATGGTATTTATCATCGGTGGCGCTTTTGCAGTGGAAAATGCCGGTACCGTGATCACCGGTCTTATCAGTTCTACAGCAGCATCGATGGAAGGCGCACAGGAGAAAGAAGCTTCCGGACTCATCGATCAGGGTAAAGCGCTTGGTAAGATGGGGCTCAGTATAGCCGGCAAAGTGGTTGGTAAACTGGTACCGGGCGGGAAGAAACCGGATGCCAAGGGTGCTGCTGGCGCCGGTGGTGGTGCCGGTGGTGGCGGCGGTGAAGGCGGCGCTAATGGTGAAGGTGCTGAAGGCGGCGGTGAAGGCGGCGCAGAAGGCGGCAGTGGCGGTAAAGGCGACGACAGCAATAAATTTGACGGTAAGGGCGGTGGTTCGGAAGCCGGAAAAGGCGCGAAATTTGATGCCAAGAAGCCGAACGAAGGCGCCGGTGAAAAAACGAACAAACAGAGCGCCCAGAATATGGCTAGTAAGAAAGCAGCCGGCGGGGCTGCAAAACCCGGTGCAGGTGCTGTAGGAGCCGGAAAACCGGAAGGAAACAAGAGCAATGCGGTCGGTGGCGGAAAAGACGGTGCAGGAAAAGGCGGAGCCGGTAAGGGCGGCGCAGGCAAAGGTGGCGCCGGTAAACCGGATGCAGCCGGCAAACCGGATACTAAGGGCGATGCGGAAGAAGAAGAACAGGAAGAACAGGACGAGGCAGCTCAGGCAAATACCGGTGCAGGAGGCAAGAAGAGCGGCGGCAAGAAGGGAACCGGCGGAGCCAATAAGAATGCTGCAGGTGCTTCTAAGACTGGGGCAGGTGCAGCCGGCGGTAAGAAGGGTAGCGGTAAGAATAAGAACGAAGCAACGGATCATAAGCACAAGGTTACCAGCAAGTGGTTTGGTGGTCTGTTAGTTCTTGGCCGCGATAAGAACGGAAAACGAAAGATCGGTCTCAATTTGGGCAGTAAGCTGCACTTTGGCCTGAAGGAAGACGGCACGGTAGGTGTAAATGTATTTGGTTTAGCAAGCTGGTCAACCGGAAAAGACGGACAGACCGAACGCAGCATCCTGGGCGGAGCCTTTAAGTGGGGCAAGAATGCGGACGGGACCAAGAACCGCAGTCTCCTTGGCATGGCAAGCTGGAATACGGATGAAAAGGGCAATACCACCAAGGTAAAAGTACCGTTCTTCCGCTTCAAGAGCGTCTCGGATGGCAAGGGCGGCACTACCATGAAACTGTCCAAAGTGAAGCTGGCCAAGGGCTTGCAGTTCCGTCGGGCCTTCTATACCGGTGAGGATGGCAGGGTGAAGACTGAGATGTACTGCTCTGACTTCTCGGCGCTGAGTTTTGCAGGTATGGAAATCAAGAAACGCTTTGATGAAGAGACCGGCAAGATCGAAACGCTGAGCAATATGACCGGCGATCACTTTACAAAGACGAAGAATGATAAGGGTGAGATCGAATATGTTAAGACACACAGCAACTTCCTGGGGCGTACCAAGATCTATGACCGTGATAAGAAGGGGAATTATCATGTGGTAGCAACCAAGGGCTGGGTGACTTCCGAGAGTTATTTCCTGGATAAAGAGACCGGAAAGACGACATTGCAGAAATCTACCCTTAATATGGCAGACGGATTCTCCTTGTATGAGGACTTTGAAGAACCGCCGACGCTTGGTACGGTAGGTGTGAATGTGAATGAGAATCCGGGCGTGACCTTTGAGCCGAAACCGGGAACCAAATCCTCCAATGCGGCTCCGCAGATCAGTGCAGGTCCGGCCATGAGCTACGACGCAACGGCAAAGAAGAAAAATGCCGGACTGAAAGATGCCGAGCACAAGATCGAAGCACCGAAGACCGGAGCGGCGCAGCCGGCGGCAGGTGCTTTGCAGATGGAAGCAGGACCCGGAATGAGTCATGATGCAGCGAGCGGCGTGACCAAGGCGGAAGAACATGTACTGAATGTTCAGGAGCCGGTTGCACCGCAGGCAAATCCTGTGGAGCAGGCACAACAGAATATTACGCAGGGACCGAATGTGGCGGATCCGGTAGCGCAGGCACAGGCAAACATCGCACAGGGACCGCAGTTGCAGATGGGCAGCGGTGCGCAGGCAATGAGTTTCCAGGCAGGAAGCACAGGAGCTAATACACTGAAGAATGAGCAGCATGTGGTAAGTGCGCCGAATGTTCAGGCGCCGCAGGTAAATTCGGCACAACAAGCAAATCCGGCACAGCAGGCAAATACGGCACAACAGGTAAATCCGGCACAGCAGGTAAATCCGGCACAGCAGGCAAATCCGGCACAGCAGGGATCGCAATTACAGATGGGTACCGGTGCAGAGGCAATGAGTTTCCAGGCCGGAAGTGCTGGAAATGGTACATTGGTACATGAGGAGCACATTGTAGGTGCACCGAATATAGAAGCGCCGAATATAGATACACCTCAGATGAATCCGGTGGAGCAGGCGGTGCAGACGATCACACAGGGACCTGCGGTGGCAGATCCGGTTGCACAGGCAGCGCAGAATATTGCTCAGGGGCCGGTCATCGATCACGGACCTACCATGAGTTATAGTGCACCGCAGCAGGGCGTGAACCAGACGAATCCGCAGCCGCAGACAAATGCTAATAATGGTCCGCAGATCAGTCCGCAGACGACCTATACTTACCAAGCGGCGCAGACAGTGACACAAACGGTAATGGAGCCGCAGCAGACGGTAACACAGACCGTGACGGAGCCGCAGCAGACGGTAGCGCAGCCCACGATCGATCCCGGTCCGCAGATGAGTTATGAGGCGCCGCAACCGAACATGACAATACCGAATCCCACGGTGGAG
>JAFXQR010000113.1 GCA_017526985.1 Lachnospiraceae bacterium | reverse complement strand
CCACTCTTTTGCATATATCTTCGCTGTAACCGAAAGACCTAATAAATTCCTTCCAGCCAAACTCCGTGAGTACATTGCCCACATCGAAAATAACGGTCTTTATCATTTGCTGAATTTGCTCTTCCTGTATATAATGTCGTTTCTTCCGGGTCCGTTGGAAACCATTGTAATCGGATAACCTATCTTCTCCTCAATAAACTCGACATAGTCCCTGCATTCTTTGGGAAGGTCATCATACTCCTTGATGCCTCTTATCTCACACTTCCATCCGGGAAGCTTCTCAATAACGGGCTTAGCCTTTTCCAAAAGTCTGGTCACCGGGAATTCATCGGTTACTTTACCGTCTATCTCATAACCCGTACATACCGGAATCTCGTCAAGATATCCCAATACGTCAAGCACCGTAAATGCCACATCCGTGGTTCCCTGCATACGGCATCCGTATTTGCTTGCCACGCAGTCAAACCATCCCATTCTTCTGGGTCTTCCTGTGGTTGCGCCGTACTCGCCGCCGTCACCGCCGCGTCTTCTCAGTTCGTCCGCTTCTGCTTCATCCAGGATCTCTGTGACAAAAGCGCCTGCTCCAACCGCTGAGGAATATGCCTTGCAGACCGTTACGATCTGTTTGATCTCGTAAGGCGGAAGGCCTGCGCCGATGGCGCCATAGCCTGCCAGCGTTGATGAGGAAGTTACCATGGGATAGATACCGTGATCGGGATCTTTCAGGGTTCCAAGCTGTCCCTCAAGCAGGATCTCCTTGCCTTCCTTGATCGCTTTATCCAAAAATGCGGATACATCACATACGTAAGGTGCGACCATATCGCGGTACTGATGCAGTGTTTCGAGCAGCTCAGCCGGATCGATCGCCGGTTTGTGATACAGATGCTCAAGAAGAACATTTTTCAGTGCGCAGACTCTTTCCACTTTTTCCTTCAGCACCTCTTCATCAAAGAGCTGGCTTACCTGGAAGCCGATCTTGGCATATTTATCGGAATAGAAAGGCGCGATACCGGACTTTGTCGATCCGAAGGATTTTCCGGCAAGTCTTTCTTCCTCGTACTGGTCAAACAGAATATGATACGGCATCACGATCTGGCATCTGTCGGAGATCAGAATCTTCGGCATGGGAACATTGCGGTCCGTGATGGATTTGATCTCATTCATCAAAACAGGAATGTTCAGCGCAACGCCGTTTCCGATGATGCTCGTTGTATGATCATAAAAGACGCCGGACGGCAATGTATGCAGAGCAAATTTGCCGTAGTTATTGACTATGGTATGACCGGCATTTGCGCCGCCCTGAAAACGGATGATGATATCGGCTTTTTCCGCCAGCATATCCGTGATCTTGCCTTTTCCTTCGTCTCCCCAGTTTGCTCCAACTACTGCTTTTACCATGATGTTCTCCTTTTTGTGTTATTTTTTGTTACTATTCACAGTCGATTGAGTAAGACAGACAATTTGCGAGCTCGCTCGCTGAAATTGGCTGGATTACTCAATCGATCTGCGAAGCAGGAACCCCGCGGACATCGAACAGTCAGTCACGAAGTGACGGTAGAGCAGGTGCACAGCACCTGCGGGATTGTGAGATGTTTGTGGGGTTGTGAATAGTAACATTTATATCGATTACTATGGGCTTGTATCCGCCAGCACGCTTTTGTTCTTTATGATGTAATCCACCAGCGAGATCACAGTCAGGATGGTTGCGATCCAAAACAGGATCTGCGCTCCCGTACATAACCCAACATACAGAGAGGATGCGCTTGCCGGATCCGCATTGCCGGCTGCTCCCGGTACGCCCAGCGAATTGATCAGATACAGCTGGAATACAACTGCGATCATGGTCACCGCTGTCTTCCATTTTCCCCACCAGCTGGCAGCGATCACTTTTCCCTGCTCCGCTGCGATCAGCCGGAAACCACTGATAATGAATTCGCGGATGATGATCACGATAGTCATCCAGGTCGGCACCCAGCCAAGTACTGAAAGGCAGATAAGTGCGCTGCATACCAGCATCTTGTCAGCCAGGGGATCTGCGAATTTTCCGAAATTGGTCACCAGGTTATATTTCCTTGCGATCATCCCGTCAAACATATCCGTAATGGACGCCACCGCAAAAACGATCAATGCGGCCCATTTGAAATTGGGATGGCTTGGTTCATTCAGCAAAAATGCCACAAAAAAAGGCACCAGGATCACCCTCAGCATGGTCAGCTTATTGGGCAGGTTCATTTTCATATCATTTCCTCTATATTATTCAGTAGTTTTCTGCTCCTTGTCCTTCATATCGGCCTACTTACTACTCTATTTCGATCATTCATTGATCGATCCAACTGCACTATTATCTGTTTTCACCTTTGATCCGGCACCACTCTGTCACTCTTAGCAACTATAACGGCAGATCGTGTCTTCAATTTCATTCACTCTCAAACAGCCGGTATAACTAATCCACAACATCCGCCAGGACACCCACCAGATCGTAATCACGCGCCTCAGTGATACGGACGCGGGCAAAATCGCCGCTCATCAGCTCTGCATCTGCTTCGACAAAAACCAGTCCGTCGATATCCGGCGCATCCATATAGCTTCTGGCCACGTAGGTATAATGCCATGTATGATCAGCAGTCTCCGTCTCATCCATCAGTCTTCCTTCGATCATGACGATCAGGTCCTTGCCGACCTGGGACTGCGCTTTTTCAAAAGCGATCTGCTGCTGCAGTTCCATCAGATAGGACAGGCGGTTTTGTTTTTCTTCTTCCTCGATCTGTCCTTCAAATTCAGCCGCTGCCGTATCTTCCTCGGCAGAATAAGTAAAGACACCAAGCCGGTCAAACCGCTGTTCCTCCATGAAATCCGCGAGAATATTTACATCGTCTTCGGTCTCACCCGGAAAACCCGTGATCAGTGTCGTGCGGATACAGATATCCGGACGCACGCTGCGAAGCAAGGCGATCTTTTCAGACAGCTGTTTGCGATTCGTCCACCTGCCCATCCGCCGCAGGATCTCATCCGAGGCGTGCTGGATCGGCATATCGATGTACGGCACAAGTTTCGCCTGCTGCGCAAACATCTGCGCGATTTCCTCTGTGATTTCTTCCGGATAGCAATACATCAGACGGATCCATTTGATCCCGGGGATCTTTGCAAGTTCATCAATGAGCTTTGGCAGGCTCTTTTTCCCATACAGATCTGTGCCGTATAGGGTTGTTTCCTGAGCCACCAGGATCAGTTCGCGTACGCCTGACTTTGCAAGCGTTTCTGCCTCGCTGACAAGCTGTTCCAATGGAAAGCTCCGATATCTGCCGCGCACTTTTGGGATAATGCAGTAGGTGCAGTTTTTTCCGCATCCTTCCGCGATCTTCAGGTATGCAACATGTCCGCCTGTGGAAAGAACGCGCCGTCCTTCATAGACGGGGCGGTTGATATCCTCGATATACTTTTGCAGCTCCCTGCGCCGAACTGTTATTCCTGCATTGTCGGGATTCTGATTGAATTTTGATACTGTCGCATCCTCCGGTTTCGATACTACCGCATCAGCTGATTCCGATACCATAGCATCTACCGATCCCGATACCGGCTCATCTGCTGCAATCGACTCATCTGCACCCGCCGTATCCGAGCCCGCCGCATCTGTCGATTCCGGCGTCACCTGCGCAAGACATGCCCCGATCGCTTCTGTGATCTGATCGATAGCCATGGTCCCGACGATGGCATCCACCTCGGGAAGGTCTTTCCCGATCTCTTCCTGGTAACGCTGTGCCAGACATCCGGATGCGATCAGAACTCTGAGTTTTCCGGTTTCTTTCAGCTTTCCAAGCCTGATCAGCTGATCGATGCTCTCTTCTTTTGCATCACCGATAAAACAGCAGGTGTTCACGATGATCACCTCTGCCTCATTTTCGTCATCTGTAAACAGATAACCGGCATCGGACAGAAATCCCATCATGCGTTCGGAATCGACAAGGTTCTTATCACAACCAAGGGACATCAGCATAATCCTGATGTCCTTTTTTTGTTGTTTATTATGTAATTGTTCCGGCAACCTGTTTTGCTGCATGGATGCGCTTTATGCCTCTTCGCCTTCTGCCACGCCGGCACCTTCCGCGTTTTCCCAAGTTTTCTCAGAAGCAGCGGTTTCTGTTACGGCCACTCCATCATCAGCTTCGTTTTCCGCATCTTCGCCCATGATCTTGATCATGCCCTTATTGAGCTCATCTACTGCGATGGAAAGCGGTTTTCTGGTCTTGCCGTTTTCTTTTTCCGGCACCAGCGCTTCCTGGCCGGATACGAGCTGTCTTGCACGTTTCGCTGTTGCCATAACGATGGAATAACGGGAGTTGATCACCGGTTCATCACCGGGTTCCACATCACTGTTTACCACTTTCATCAGTTCCGAATAAGACGGATGTATCATTGTATTTCTCCTTTTCTATCGGCATGGAATATGCCGTTATATACATTTCGGTTACTATAAGCCCATCGTATTACCCATTTTTAAGGATATCCTTCAGGTCCTTGCGGATCTGGTCGACCAGTTCGCGGTTCTGTGCCGGACGCATATGGGCAGCTCGCACGATACTGTTAACCTCCTGCACACAGGTATCAAGGTCATCATTGACAACGATATAATCGTAGGTATCCATCCCCTCCGATTCGTCAATAGCCCTCCACATTCGCTTGCGGATCACCTCATCTGTTTCCGTGCCGCGGCTTGTCAGTCTGCGGTAGAGTTCCTCCCCGCTCGGCGGCATGACAAACAGCAGGACAGCCTGCGGAAACTGTCTGCGGACTTTTTGCGCACCCTGGATCTCGATCTCAAGGATCACATCTTTCCCTTCCGCGAGTTTTTCTTCCACAAAGGCCTTCGGCGTTCCGTAATAATGGCCGCAATAGCCGGCGTATTCGATGAGTCCGCCTTCTTCGATCAGCCTTTCAAAATCCTCATCCTTGGAAAAATGATAATGTACGCCATCCACTTCACCCGGCCTCGGATCTCTTGTGGTCATGGAAACGCTGAGCGCATAATTGTCGTGGTCTTCCACCAGTTTTTTGATCAGTGTGCCTTTTCCGGCGCCTGAAAAACCGGAGATCACGATGAGTGTACCCTGCTTATCGTTCATATGCATTCCCCCGTTTCTTTCCATTATTCACAGTAACTGCACTGCTCTATCTCGCAGACACGGTGCTTCGCACCTTTACTGCCGCTT
>JAFXQR010000112.1 GCA_017526985.1 Lachnospiraceae bacterium | reverse complement strand
GTTAATTCTATGGCGTCTGTTGCCAAGACTATCATTTCTTGGGAAGATTTGCAAGAATTGGCGAATGGTAAATTAAGTTTTTTTAGTAATGAGAAAAAATATATTAAGGGGAATCGAATAGTTTCTGTATATGGTGATGGGGTTTTGGGAAGTTATTTTAAAGAAGATGGTGAATTGTATTTGGGAACAAGAAATGGTGATGAGGTGCTTGAAGAGTTAGAAGAAGAATTGGGCTTAGATTTGGATTGGTTATAGGAGAATATGATTAATCAACAAGTAAGCAAATGGATTTAAAACACAGGAGGACTATCAGATGATAAAAGTATATTGCTATTCCAAATGTACTACTTGCAAGAAAGCACTGAAGTGGCTGGATGATAACAAAGTGGAGTATAAGTTGATCGATATCAAGGAAGATCATCCGGATGAAAAGACACTGCGTCAGCTTCATAAGAAAAGCGGTCTGCCGCTAAAGAAATTTTTCAATACCAGCGGACAGCTTTATCGGGAGATGGAATTGTCAAAGAAATTGCCGGAGATGAGTGAAGACGATATGTTCAAACTTCTGGCATCGGACGGAATGCTCGTAAAGAGACCGCTGTTGATTACGGCAGATACAGTGCTTACCGGCTTCAAGGAGGAAGACTGGAGGAAGGCATTATGAGCAGATTAAAAGAACTCAGAAAATATGTGGATGCGGAATTGAATCAGATGGAGGACGCGGATAAACGAACGAGCGCGATCGCCCATTTGTATGGAGTGTCTTTAGCGGCCGCGATGATCGCGAAGAAACGGGGATTGGATCCGGAGCTCGCATCGATGGCAGCCATGCTTCATGATCTGCATGCATATAAGACCGGTTCTTATGATGATCACGCGCATAAGGGAGCGGATCTGGCGAGAGAAATCCTCGGGGAGCTGAAACTGACAGACGAAGCGGAGACCGAGATCATCTGCTCTGCGATCTATCATCACGATGACAAACTGATAACGGATGCGCCGATGGATGAAGTACTGAAAGATGCGGATGTCATCCATCATTGTATGAATGATCTGTCCAAGGCGATCAAAGAAAAAGAGCAGGCACGTTTTGACAGTCTTTGCAAAGAGTTTGGAATGTGAGTATGGATAACAACGGGCAGTTGCACATAAAAGGATTTCAGATTGACTGGGATGTGATCGAAACGGACAGTTATCTGCAAAAGATCGAATCCATCGCGGGATTGGATCAGTTGGAATTTCATAAGCCGATCACCTTTTTTGTGGGAGAGAACGGAAGCGGCAAATCCACATTATTGGAAGCGATTGCCGTAGCGTACGGTTTCTCCGTTTGTAATGACTTTGGCTCATGGAGGCGAAAACTTCTATGACGGATGGATGAAGGATCCGAAGTCGGCAATGATCTCATGTAATGACGGGTTTCGCCCGGTGAGTTTTTTGCTGGAAACCATGGAAGAGGAAGCAGAATAAAAGACAGAAATTCGGGAGGTGGAGAATGGATCTGGAGAACCTGATCAAAGTATTGAAAGATCGCCCCGGGATTTATATGGGACGAAAAAACCGATGCACATTGAATAATTACGGTATGTTCCTTCAGGGCTTTCTGACAGGGAAAGAAAGAACACCATTTGAAGAAGCGTTTTTGAAAGAGTTCCCGGAATTTGTCCGCGCAAAGATGATGTGAATCTGACGAAATTTGAATTTTGGTTTGAAACGATCACCAATCGAACACAAGATGAGGAAGAGGCACAATACTTATTTTTTGCTTTGTATGAGGATTTCAAATTGGCACAGGGAAAGTACTGAGTCCAAGGAAGCGTTTTTATCAAACACTTTTCCACAGATTGTTTGATATGTTTCGGTCAATTTTGAAAAGAATGTTCATTAACTCTTCGGGGGGATGGCATTCTTTTTTTGTGTGTGTTAAAGTCCCGGTATCGAGAGAACAAGGGAGGAGCATCCGCGTATGAGAAAAGAGTATCCGCTGACGGCAGCGCAGAACATGCATTATCAATGGATCCGGGAATACAAGACACAGCAGGTGTCCGGGGTGAGTATCGTGGCTTCTTTAAAAGCCCCGCTGGATTTCGGGCTTTTGAAAAAATGCATCCAGCTGGAGATCCAAAGATACGGATGTATGCGGCTGCGCTTCACCAAGCCGGATGAAAAGGGTGAGATACGGCAGTACCTGATCAAACATGATGCAAGGGATATTCCGCTGAAAGATATGAGCGGTATGACACTTGCCGAGGCCGATGATGTGATGCAGAACTGGGCCTATCAGACGCTGGATGGCGACAATCGCCCGATGTGCGAAGTGGTGATGGTGAAGCTGCCGGAGGGATTTAATGGCTTCTTTGTACATATGGACCACCGCCTGATCGACAGCTGCGGGCTGGTGGTGATGGTGAACGATCTGATGTCGTTGTACACCCATTACCGGTTCGGTGCAGAGTATCCTGCAGATCTGGCAGATTTTGAAAGCGTACTCGCAAACGATCTGCAGAAAGCAAATAACGAAAAGCGTTTTGCAAAGGATAAAAAGTTTTGGGACGATCAGCTGGATGCGCTGGGAGAGCCGCTGTACTCGGATATTCAGGGATCTTCCGTTTTGGAAGAAGCACGAAAGAAACATAAAAATCCGAAACTGCGGGCAGCAGACATCGAGCGCAAGCAGTTGTTTGTGGCAGTGAAGGATTACATCTTAGAGCCGGAGCCGACAAAGGGGCTGATCGACTTTTGCATGAACCATCAGCTGTCCATGACGAACCTGCTGCTGCTTGGCATCCGGACCTATCTTTCCAAAGTGAACAACGGGCAGGAAGATATCACGATCGAGAATTTCATCTCCCGCCGGTCCACGCATGATGAATGGACTTCCGGCGGCAGCCGTACGATCATGTTTCCCTGCCGCACGGTGATCACAGCGGATACGGAGTTTCTGGCAGCAGCCTACGAGATCCAGAATGTACAGAACCGCATCTATATGCACAGCAATTACGATCCGGCGCTGATCCGGGAAGAGATGCGGAAACGCTACGGTACACCGGAGGATACGACCTACGAGAGCTGCTATCTGACCTATCAACCGATGCCGGTACATGTGGACAATCCGTTTTTGCAGAGTATCCCGATGCATTCCAAATGGTTTGCCAACGGGGCAGCCACCAAGAAGATGTACTTAACTGTATCGCACACACCGGAGGGCGGGATGAACTTTTCCTACCATTATCAGACGGCGTGCCTTACGGAAAAGGATATGGAACTGTTGTATTACTATATGATGCGCATCCTGTTTACCGGCATTTCGCAGCCGGATATCAAGATCGGGGATCTGATGGCGCAGGTATAAAGGGAGGAAAAAATTATGAACAGAGCAGCAGAATTCAAAAAGATCGTAGCACAGTATTGCAGCGTGACCGCAGAGGATATGACGGAAGAGATGCGTTTCCGTGAGGACCTGGGATTCAGTTCCCTGGATTTTATGTCCCTGTTGGGCGAGCTGGAAGACACCTTTGATGTGGAACTGGAGCAGGAAAATGCGGTGCAGGTGCGCACCATCGGGGACGCGCTGAATATGCTGGAGGAACTGGCGGCGTAGTCTGTGGCGGGGAAGGCAAGAGGAATCGATAAAGAGAGGAAACGACTATGGGAACGATCCGGGAATTATGGGACAATGCATTAAGCAAATATGCGGACATCACCGCAGTGCGCTGGCTGGAAAAGAAAGAGATCAAAGAGCGCAGTTATAAAGAACTGGGAGAAGATATCATGGCGATCCGAAAAGGTCTGCAGGCAGAGGGTTTTGCGGGAGCGCATATCGCTCTGATCGGCACCTCTTCCGTGGAGTGGATCGGCAGCTATCTGGGCATTACCACCGGACAGAATGTGGCGGTGCCGCTGGATGCGGGGCTTCCTTCGGAGGATCTGATCGATCTCTTAAATGACGCGGATGCGCAGGCACTGTTCTTGAGCCCGAAGCGCAAAGACCTGGCAGAGCAGGTAAGATCGCAGTGTCCGGAGATCCAAAAGATCTGGTTGCTGCAGGAGACCATGGAAGACGGATATGCGACCGTGGAAGACCTGAAGGCAGCAGGCTTGGATACTGCAGATGTGGCTGGGCGTCAGGCGGAGGAGATCGTTACCCTGATTTATACTTCCGGCACCACCGGCAAGAGCAAAGGCGTGATGCTGACCCAGAACAATCTGTGTGAAAATGCGGCATCCATCAGCTTTACCGCAGAGCCCGGTACCCCGGTACTGAGCGTATTGCCGATCCACCATGCGTTCTGTCTGGTCATGGACTGGTTGAAAGGTTTTTCCCTGGGAGCCACACTCTGCATCAACGATTCCTTTATGCATATGGTCCGCAATATGGGTATCTTCAAACCGGAGATCATGCTGATGGTGCCGCTGATGATCGAGACGATCTACAAGAAGCTGGCAGCAGCGGATCCGAATATCCCGCCTGCAGTTTTGGCGGAAAATGTTTTTGGCGGCAAGCTTCGCATCATCTTTACCGGTGGAGCGCATCTGGATCCCTTCTATATTGAAAAGTTTGCGGCATATGGTGTGCAGGTTTTGGAAGGTTACGGGATGTCAGAGTGTTCCCCGGTCATTTCTTCCAACACGCCGGACGATCATAAGGATGGTTCCATCGGACGGCCGCTGCCGAATGTGCAGATCCGTTTTGAAGACGGCGAGATCTGCGTGCAGGGCAGCAGTGTGATGCAGGGTTATTACCATATGCCGGAAGAGACGGCAAAGACCTTAAAAGATGGCTGGCTGCATACGGGTGACAAGGGTTATCTGGACGAAGACGGATTTTTGTTCATCAACGGTCGTGTGAAGAACCTGATCATTTTATCAAATGGGGAAAACATATCTCCGGAAGAGATCGAGGGTAAGCTGGGGCTGCATCCTCTGGTGGGTGAAGTGATCGTGACCGGTGAAAATAACGGTCTGACGGCGAGGATCTATCCGGATCAGGATGTGGTGAAGTTTAAAAATCTGGAAGAAGAGGCTGTCAAAGCAGAAATTCAGCAGATGCTGGATGATTATAACCGCAGGCAGCCGACCTACCGGCAGATCACAGGATTGGTAGTCCGGAAAAATCCCTTCCACAGAAATGCCACCGGTAAGATCAAGCGGCCGGAAGCAGAGTTGGATTAAGAGGGGAAGAACACCTCATCCGCCCTTCGGGCACCTTCCCCTCAAGGGGAAGGCATGTGTTTGCGATTATTTCCCCATCCCCAGATGCGGTAATATGCCGGAGACGAAGATCGTAGAAAGGATGTTGGCGACATCTTCTGCCGGAGTGGCAAAATCCTCCGCCGTCCATTTGTGGAGCACACCGATATTGCTGCCGATGGTGCCGGCGATCAGATAGGAAAAGGTCACCTTGTCTACGGAAGGATCCGGGACGGTCTGTGTCAGATCCGTTACATATTTATGAAACATCATAATGGCTTTTTCGAAAAACGCGTCTCCCCTGGGGCTTTGCAGCAGGTTGGCGAGAAACGGATTCTTTTTGGTATAGTTGCAGATCGCCAGAAAATAGGAATAGCAGCGGTCGTTATCGTTCTGCGGGTGAAAGCTTTCCATCATCTCAAAAATATCGTGAATGGTCTTGTCTTCCGCCGCCGTCATCAGCGCCGGGATATTCTCATAATGATTATAGAAGGTACTGCGTACGATGCCGGCTTTTTTGATCACATCCGAAACCGTGATCTTTTCCAGATCTTTTTCCCTTAACAATAGAAAAAACGCATCAAAGATCGCGTCTTCTGCAGTACTGTATCTTTCATCCTGTTCGTTCATGCGTGGCTCTCCCCGGACATATTTTTGGTCTATTATAGCAGAAAAAGGTGGATTTTGCACGAATTAAGTACCGAAAATCACGATTTCCCCTTGTATCAGGGGCGATAATGCTATAAAATATACAGAACTATGGTTTTGTTTTACAAATAGGAAGGAATCGCAAAAATGGAAAACGACATGATTGAGATCCGCTGGCATGGCCGTGGCGGACAGGGCGCAAAGACCGCCAGCCAGCTGTTGGCAGATGCGGCATTTATGTCCGGCAAATATGTACAGTCTTTTCCGGAGTACGGCCCGGAGCGTTCCGGCGCGCCGATCACGGCGTACAACCGTATCTCTACGGAAAGATGCTCGGTGCATTCCAACATCTACGAGCCGGATTTTGTGGCGGTTGTGGATGAGACACTGTTGGAAAGTGTACATGTTACAGCAGGTCTGAAAAAGGAAGGCGCCATCATTGTGAATACCGCAAAGTCGCCGGAGGAGATCCGTCCGCTTCTGCAGGGATATGAAGGGCGTGTTTGCACCATCGACGCAAGACACATCTCTATCAGCAATCTGGGAGCCTATTTCCCGAACACCCCCATGCTGGCAGCCGTTGTGGAAGTGAGCGGCTGTGTGGATAAGGAGCAGTTCTTAAGTGATATGGAAGGTTCCTATCGGCATAAATTTGCAAAAAAACCGCAGGTGGTCGAGGGTAACTTGAAGTGTCTGCGTCAGGCAATGGATGAAGTAAAAGGTTAACTCCTGAAAGGAAAACGAAATGAGTAAAAAAGCAGCAGAGATCAATGAGCAGATCCCCTGGCAGGATCTGACCACCGGCTGTGAGATCTACGAGCCGGGTACCAGTCGTCTGACCAAGACCGGTGAGTGGAGAAGCCGTACGCCGGTTTGGATTGAGGATAAATGCAAGCAGTGCGTTCTGTGCGCACCGTTCTGCCCGGATGCGTCCATTCCCGTAAAAGATGGCAAGCGCGCCGATTTTGACTATGACCATTGCAAGGGATGCGGTATCTGCATCAAGGCTTGTCCTTTCGATGCGATCGTATGGAAGGAGGACGAGGCATGAGTATCCGTGACAGACTTTCGGGTAATGAAGCCATCGCGACGGCGATGCGGCAGATCAATCCCGATGTATTCGCTATGTTCCCGATCACACCGTCCACCGAGATCCCGCAGTATTTTGCGCAGTATGTGGCGGATGGAAAAGTAGATACGGAATTTATCTGTGTGGAAAGCGAGCATTCTTCTCTTTCCGCATGTCTTGGTGCAGAAGCAGCCGGGGCGCGTGCCGTGACCGCGACTTCTTCCGCAGGTCTTTCCTATATGAATGAGGTGCTGTATGTAGCGGGTTCTTCCCGTCTGCCGGTGGTACTGGCAGTGGCTTGCCGTGCACTGACAGGACCCATCAACATCAATCACGACTATTCCGACTCCATGGCAGAGCGTGATTCCGGTTTTATCCAGATCTACGGTGAGAACAACCAGGAAGTGTATGACAACTACCTGATGGCACACCGCATCGCGGAGCATCCGGATGTGCGTCTCCCGCTGATGGTCTGCGAGGATGGTTTCATCACCTCCCATGCGATCGAAAATATCGAGATCGAGGAAGATGACAAGGTAAAGGCGTTTGTCGGCGAGTACAAGCCGGAGAACTACCTGTTAAAATCGGAAAATCCGCTGGCAGTAGGCCCTTACGGAGTGTCCGGTTATTATATGGAAGCCAGAGTGGCACAGGCACAGGCCATGAAGAATGCCAAGAAGGTGATCCTGGATGTGGCTGCAGACTTTGAAAAGACCTTTGGCCGTAAGTACGGATTCTTTGAAGAATACCGTATGGAGGATGCCGAGATCGCTATGGTGATCATGGGTTCGTCCGCAGGTACGGCAAAAGCAGCCGTAGACCAGCTGCGCAAGAACGGTGTGAAAGCGGGTCTCGTAAAGATTCGCGTGTTCCGTCCGTTCCCGGGTGAAGAGCTGGCAAAGGCCATTGCGCATTGTAAAGCTGTGGCAGTGATGGATAAGAGCGAAGGCTTTTCCGCATGCGGCGGACCGCTGTTTGCAGAGACTTCCGGTGCGATCATCAATCTGGAGCAGCGTCCGAAGATGATCGATATCGTATTCGGTCTGGGCGGACGAGACTTTACCGTGGCAGCGGCGTTGAGCGTATACGATCGTCTGGAAAAGATCGCAGCAGGCGGCGAGATCGGTGAAGTATACACGCACATGGGACAAAGGGAGAGATAATCATGGCATACAATTTGAAAAATGAAATGAATAAAGAAGAGCGCTTCCACTCCGGACACAGACTGTGTGCGGGCTGTGGCGCAGGTATTGTCTGCCGGGCCATGATGCGTGCGGTAGATCCGGAAGACAAGGCCGTGATCTGTAACGCGACCGGCTGTCTGGAGGTATCCTCCTTCCAGTATCCGTATACGGCCTGGGAAGATTCCTACATCCACACGGCGTTTGAGAATGCATCCGCAACAGCATCCGGTGTGGAATCCGCATACAAAGTATTGCAGAGAAAAGGCAAGATCGATCCGAACACAAAGTTCAAGATCCTGGCGATCGGCGGTGACGGCGGTACCTACGATATCGGTTTCCAGTCCTTATCCGGTGCGCTGGAGCGCGGACATGATTTCACCTATTTCTGCTATGATAATAACGCATACATGAATACCGGTACGCAGCGGTCCTCCGCAACCCCGCGTTTTGCCAATGCGACCACGACACCTTCCGGTATCGAATCCGTTGGTAAGAAGCAGGTACAGAAAGATTTAACCCAGATCGTGGTAGCACACGGATCACCGTATGTAGCGCAGACCACGCTGTACGGCAATATGAAGGACTTTCATGAGAAAGCACACCGCGCGATCTACACTGAAGGCGCGACCTTTGTAAATGTCCTGACACCGTGTCCGCGCGGCTGGCAGTATCCGGCGGAGAACCTGATCGAGATCTGCAAGGCAGCCATCGACACCTGTGTGTGGCCGCTCTACGAAGTAGTAGAAGGTGAGTATCGCTTAACCTATGAGCCGAAGAAGAAACTGCCGGTGGAAGAGTTTATGTCCAAGCAGGGACGCTTCAAACACTGCTTCGCCAAGGGCAACGAGTGGACCATTGAAGCTGCCCAGGAGTATGTAGACAAGAAGTGGGAAGAACTGCTGGCAAAGTGCAAGTAAGATTTTGATCAGATATAGAAAGCTATATAATGAAGTGGCCCCGCTATAATAGCAGGGCCGCTTTTTGGCAATAAAGGATATTAATCAATTCAAGCGAATATTCGAGATTCTTGCTTTTTTACATAATCATTATATAATCCCAGATCGTCAACAACATATGCAAGAACTTCACTGGTTGTAGTTTCCGGGTTGTTGGTTAAAAACTCTATTAGTCGATTTTTACGCATATTGGATTTTGTGGCTTCGTCCAGCATGCTTTCTACAAAGTCATAATAACTGTCAGAAACATTGATCAGTAATTCTTTTAATTCTTCCATAATCAATCCTCCCCAAACTCATTGCGGATGAAAATGTTTATATCGTCAAATCCATGGTTTTCAAAGTAATATTTATATGATTTGCCATCAAGTCCGTATGACAGATGTACAGCAATGGATTTTCCGTTATATTTGCTATAGTTTGTATTGATCTCTGTTCGTATTTTTTCTTTTTCGCGCCAATCAAAATCAGCTTCGGGATATTCAAAATACTGTCCAAAGCTGTCAGTCTTTTTTGTATTCATATTATACTACTTTCATTCTGTATCGTCTATTTGTATTTTATTAAGAGCGTTCGAATAAGCATTTACCCGAGCTAATTGACACAAATGGTTATATTCTGTTTCGGAGATAATAACTACATTTTTATGTTGAATGCGTGGAACAATAATGGTTTCGCCGTTGTAGGCTAAATCAAAAAATTTTTTGATATTATTACGAATTTCCATTTGTTTAGCTATAATCATAATCGAATTAGCTCCTTATTTGGATAAAAACGTACGGTTTTGCGTACTTAAAATACCATATGTTTGAATACATGTTAAGAGCGATAAGATGAAAAAAGTCCTAACCAGTTCTAACCAGATCTAACTGAGTTGAAAAAGTCCTAACCAACTCTAACTGAGTGGGATAGAAAATATGAAATTGCTTATTTGGAAGATTAAAAGGGGCGCTTGTAGAAAGGCGCCTCTTTTGATACAATGTTGTTCGGAAAAGTTCTACATTGAAGAATGAGAACCGGCTTTTGAAGGAGCGCCTTACAGAAGCCGGTATTTCATATCAAGATATTGTATATAAAAAATATTTTCGCGCGGTATAGGCAAAAGGGGGAACCAAAATGAACCTTCAGGAAAATATAAAAGAGATCATGGAACGCTCAGTTGCAAATGGGGAAGAAAATGGCGGGGTGTTCATGCTATATAAGGATGGAGAAAAGGTCCTGGAACAATGCGTCGGATATGCGGATGTGGAAAACAGAAGAGCATTCCGAACCGATACGATCTGCAGGATATACTCCTGTACAAAGGTGGTCACTTCGCTGGCATCTGCTATTTTGATGAGCAGAGGAAAACTGGATACCTTCTGGGAGGTGTCCCGGTTCTTTCCGGAATATGCAAAATCCTATTATATTCGCGATGGAAAGAAACTGGAAAGTCGACCGGTTACGATCAGAGATCTTTTAAATATGACTTCCGGTATCGCATATCCCGGAGATATGCATGAAGGTGTGGAGGCGACAAATGAACTATGGGGGCGCCTGGATCAGAGTATTCGTGACGGGAAATGCATGAGTACGGAAAGTTTTGCCAGAGAAGTGGGAAAAGTTCCGTTAATGTTTGAGGCAGGGGCTGAATGGATGTATGGTGCATCGGCAGATGTATTGGGCGCGATCCTGGAAAAAGTTTCGGACATGGAGCTGGCAGATTTCTATAAGAAAGAGATCTTTGCGCCACTCGGTATGACGGATACGGACTTTTGCGTACCTAAGGAAAAACGGGATCGACTGGCGGTACTGTATAAAACAGCAGGAGAAAATCCGCAACCGATAGACTTTGTAAATCTTTGTATCTATGACTTTGAAGAGCGTCCGGCCTTTCAATCCGGTGGTGCAGGATTGTTTTCTACAGCGGAGGATCTGGGAAAACTGGCGAATGAGCTGGCTGCCGGCAAGGCAGGTGTAGCAAGCCGGTTTATGATCGATTTTATGCGCACTAATGGTCTGGAAGATGGGCAGCGGGTATATGCAAACTGGGGATCCCTACAAGGTTACGGATACGGAAATCTGCTGCGCTGCCTGGAGGACCGGAACAGGACCGGACTTTTTGCGCCGACAGGATCCTTCGGATGGGACGGATGGACAGGGCCGTATCTTCTCATCGACCCGGACCACCGGATGGGGATCATGTTGTGTATTCAGCGTACGGACGGGGGTAGCGGACAGCTTTCAAGAAATCTGGTAAATGCCGTATACGGCGGGATGTAGGTGGTTTACGGCGCATTCCGGATCATATCGTCGATCTCATCTGCCGTATATTGATAAGCTCCCAGCTCGCCACGCAGAGCATCCAGTTTTGCGGCATTGGAGGAGATGCGGTTTGCGTCGTCCTTTTCCGCATATACTCTGGACATAAATGCAGCGTGAGCGTATTCTGCGACATGATAGATATCTTCGATCCCTGCCGGGGCGTCAAAACTATCCAGCCGCTGTGCGTAATAAGTGCTCATGACTTCGCCGTAGGCCTGATGCTCCAGATGATATTCAAATGAGGACATACGACGCTCCATGGGATCTTCCACCTCACGGTTTGCATATTTGAAGGATCCGATCATATCTGCCAGAAAAGCCAGAAACACAATAGCTGTGATCACGATCAGGATAGTTAAGATCGCTTTTACTTTTTTAGTCATGTCGCAATACCTCCACCAGTGCCAGCGCTTTTTTGGTTTCGCTTAAAGAGAGAAAGTCGGCCAGTGCGGCATCGTCCATGGAAAAATAAGTTTTCATTGCTGCTTCCAGCTCCAACTCCATATCTTCCATATAAGCCAGATTGACTTCGTCCTTCTCAGAGCTTTTTTGCGCCTCAAGAGTTTTATAGAATTCTTCCAGGTACATACAGAAATTCTGGATATCCGTATCCAGCCCGTCAAAATAGTCCGGATCCGGGGATCGCAGGATCATTTCTTCCATCAGCTTGATACATTCATAGTAGTTTCTTGCAACATAGGTGACTCTCTGAAGATGATCAAACTCCTCCGGCGCGGCATATTGCAGTTCATGCGCATACAGATAGCTCATAAATTCTGTATACTCGCCACGATCCAGAAAAGCTTCTGCTTCCTTTGCATAGGAAGCGGCGTTTTTTTCGGCATCCTGTCGTACCGCATCCTCCGGATCGTGATCGGCATAATTGTAAGATGAGATCAGATGTGTCACAATGCATCCGATCAAAAGGATTACCAGAATGATAGCTCTTGTTGCAAGCCCGCTTGTTTTCCGGGCAGACTGAACTACTTCTTGCTTGGTATTCTCATAGGCTGTCCGGAACTGTTCCATATTTGCCTGATGCTGCAAGGCAAAGGGATTGTCTGCACCGCAATAGGGACATTTCAGATCCTCGGGGCCGATCTCGTGTTTACACTTTTCGCATATCATTGTGCCGATTCCTCCTGCTGTGTTGAGATTCCCTGATTGAGCAGGAATTCCTCTTTTCTGCGATCACTTCGGTTCCGTTCCCGGTTTCCGGAGAACCATAAGCCGCCTAACACCAGCAACAGGATCACCGCGATCAGCAAAAGTACGATACGCATGGTGGTGCCCAGGCCTTTTTTCAGGCTTTTGTTACCATCCTGTTTATGCCCTTCCAGTTCTTTGCGGATCCCGTCCATCTGCCCCATATATTCTTCTTCTTCCGCCGGTGCATAGGCAGTTCCGCAAAAAGGACAGCGGACCAGTGATGCTTCATATTCACCTGCGCAGGTTGCGCATACGATCATTTTTTTGGTATTTTCCATTTTCTTTTACTCCACGATTGCCTGCTCTGCACTCTGCTCGATCTTGTCAAATAATATGCCGTAATCGGGCATTTCCTCCCGGATCTCTGCCAGTCGTGTTTCGCAATCCTTTAAGGTATCCGTATTGCCGGACTTATCAAATATCGCTTTCAAAAACAACAGATCCGCATATTCTCCGAGCCGGTAATAGTCGGCATCTTCCGCAGCGATCTGTGCGCCGCCCCGGATCGGATGGGAGAGAGAAGCAGCGACCCCGTAGTTTTGCATATCCAGATACATGCGCAGGCTGTCGGGCCGGATCGTATCTTCTTCGACATACTCAAATTTAAGATTCTCGCTTGCACCGATCAGGTTGCAGACCAATACGATCCCCAGGATAATATTGATGATGATGGAAAGGATAAAGACCACTTTCTTAGTCATGGATGAGTACCTCCTCCAGATAAACCTTTTGCTCCAGATCGGATGCGGCAAAATACGCATCGCGCCCGGTCGCGTCCAGTCCCAGATAGATTTCCAGCAGGAGATCCGCTTTTTCTTTCATATCGTAAATATAATCCCGGTAGGGGTCGGAATCAATATCCGATTCCGGATGTTCCAACTCGTAATAGAAATTATGGATCGCCCAATGACAGCCGTCCACATCATCTTCGGGACGGTATCTTCTGGCTTCCGGACCAAACATGACAGCAGCTTCCACATTGGTGACCAGGGCGCTGTATTTCCCGGTTATGCTCCACAGCAGCCGCAGATCATCATAGGGCGCTTCCCATTCCGCGATGTTATGATACTCTTTAAAAGCAGCAAAACCGGTATAATCGCCGGCATCCAGATACTCCCGGATCGCAGCGGAATATTCGTCGTATTTGTTTACGGATTCTTTCCGCTGGGCATCTTCACGAAAATGATAGGCATTCTTTTTTACATAGCCGGTAATGGCGATGCCGATCACGAGCAGGAGCATAACGAAAGCACTGATCACAAGGGGAATATTGCCGGCAAGAGTCTTTCCGGCTTTGCGCTTTGTTAATTCGCTGTCATTCTGATATTGTATTTGGGCTGCCTGATGTGCAGCCGTTTCCGTAAGGACCCTGCCGCAATGCGGACAAACATGGTCAGTGAGCCCAATCTCGGCACCACAACTGATACATTTCATAGTTTTCGGTACTCCTTCTGCGTAAAATGTACACGGACGCAGTTATTTATTATAGCTTTGTTGCCGTAAAAAGGCAATTATAAAGCAGTTATAAGGAAGAAAATCGTGGCATGCAGATGAAAACTGGATCACTTGACACCCTATAATGTAGGGTTTGCAGATTTTGACAGTGGTGTAACAAAACTGTGTCGATTAAGGCCACTTGTTCAAGGAGAGCATCGCTCCAAGGAAGAAGACGACCTGATGTGGGAAAAGATTCGGGAGGTCGGACATTTTTATGACAAACTGGATCCGATGCCGGGCGCTGTGGAGCTCTTTAACGAGATTTATGATAAATATGGAGATAAATGCGAGATCCTTACAGGAATTCCCAAGCCGAAGAGAGGTATTTTAACTGCCGGTGACGATAAGATAGCATGGGCACATCGTATATTATCACCCACGTTTAAGGTGAATATCGCCATCTTCAATTTTTTGAAGATCGGAGAATCCATAATATGGTTGTAGTTAAAAACCAAAAAGGAGGACTGGGATATGCACTATTATATTACAGGAGATACTCATGGGGATTTTTCGAGAATCTCAGAATTCTGTGAGGCAAATAGGAGGATATTCATATGGTAATAAGACGTTGTGGCTCAGAGGATAAGATGGATGATTTAAAAACACAGTCATTGGTGTCTGACCTGATCAGCTTTCTTCAGAAATGGGGTTTATGGCATGATACGATGGTTCTGGCAAACGGTAACAGGTATTCTTACTCGTCTGAAAGAACATGCTGTTATGGGAGTCTTAATTACGTGGAGTTTGAAGAAAATGTAAATCCGGAGGATTATACGAGAGGCATCACAGAGGAAAGAGACTGCCTTGGGAATCCGGTATGGAGGAGCTTTTCAAATCCGGAGCATATACTGGATATGGTTTATGAGGGTCCTCTTTGTATGCTGCTGAGATACGATACATACGAAACAAGGAAATCTGAGATATCAGAAGAAGCGTGGGAATACATTTTTGATCATACTGATATATTGGATGATTATTTGTATGAAAAATATGAATGTCAGTGTGCTTCGGATTTTCTGGAGAAGATACTGGAGGATAAATTTGATAACCCTGACTATATTGTATGGGATCCGCTTGTATTCGATACGTGGGAAGAATATCAGGAGTTTGTAAACGGAGAAGCATATGAGACGGGAGAAGAAAATCTTACTCCGACATACCAGAGATACGGAACCTATGAAGAGTACATGGCGGATATGGAAATATCAGAGTCTCTTAGCGTAGAAGATATTGAACCGATCTGGGAGCAGATGGTTTTAGATGCAAAAACTGAATTTTTCAGGGAATGCGCTGCGGATGAGTCAGATATCATATCAGTTCCGGAAATCGCAGGACACATAATAACGGAGTTTGATAAGATATTTGATCGTTATGGACTATGGTATGATTTCGGATTTTCGTGGTCCCTTACCTGC
>JAFXQR010000111.1 GCA_017526985.1 Lachnospiraceae bacterium | reverse complement strand
GAAAGTTCGTTTTCGGAGAGGGAAGGGGAGGATGCGCCTGCGGCATATCCCGATGGGGAATTGCCGGCGCCTTCTATGTGTGTGCGGCGTTCTTCGGTGGTGGACCAGCGTACAAAGCGTTGTTTGCCCGGGGTGGGTTCAAAGACCAGCCAGCCGATGCCTTCCAGATAGACTTCCGGCCATGCGTGCGCATAGGAAGAGAGCACAGTTGCCTTACTGCCGACGATCACGCCGGGTGGTACGCGGAATCCCTGTACATATCTTGCCGGCAGGCCATAGGCACGGGCCAGCAGAACAAAAGCCGTCGCGTAATAACTGCAATAGCCATCCTGCTTTTCCAGGATCAGGTAATCCAGAAAATCCGATGCATTTGAAATATCGGAAGGTAAGGCGCCCGGGGTGTCGGTGTATCGGAAAGAACGCAGCAATGTTTCGATGCGCAACAGTTTTTCATGATCGCTGTCGGCGCCATCCAAAACCACATCCATATATGCTTGCAATTCCGGAGATAATGTGACCGGCTGCAGATAGGTGTCGTTGATCCTCCGGTGATAAGCAAGATAGTCATCGTAGGAATAGTCGGACGGATCCATGACCTTGCATTGTTCGAGAGCGGCATTCCATTCGACTTCGGTGATCGTGTGGGCAGAGGAAAGCAGCTCCGCAAACAGCTCGTGATCCCGGTTCAGACGATAATAGAATACGGTGTACTTCTGTTTTGCTTTCTTTCCGTCTGCTGCGTCCAGATCACCGCCGGTCCTTTGCGGTTCGGTTTCATTGATCCCGCGGACCGGATCGTTTTTCGGAAGAGAAAAAAGACATGCGCTGCGCAGTCCGTCATAAGCGACTTCCATGGAATGACGCCGCATCAGATCCTCCGGGTACAGTATGTTTTCGTTGGACAATACGGCAGCCATGGTTTCGATGGTATCCAGGCCCAGCTGATCTATATCGCTTTGGTCGGTCTTGGTCCATTGCTGTCCGTTAAAAATATCAAAATGCCTGCCGGCCAGATAGAGCTGCGGATCGGAGCTGTTTTTCAGATCCAGACTTATAGCATTGTAATCTGCGGTGGTGAGGCTGTCGGCAAAATCACCGCGATCGGAGAAGCCGATCCTGGGAGTGGCGGAATCCCAGCCTGAACCGGCGAAAAATCGATCACCGATCACATGGAAGGTATTGGAGATGTGCGCGGCGATGGAGCGGACAAAGCCCCAATCGTAAGGATCCTCCGGGGCCTTTGCCGGTTGGATGCAGAGAAATAACAGTAGCAAAAACGGCGAGATACCGGTCAGATGTTTTTTCGGATCGGTGTCCCCTTCTTTGCCGGAATGGTATTGCAGTTCATTTGCCAGAGCTAACAGCAGATAGAGCAGCAGGGCTGCCACGGCAGGCTTTTCTATGGAAAAACCATAAAAAGACATCACGGTGATGGCGATGCAGCCTCCAAAGGCAAACAGCAGACGAAGCATGCGGTAGCGCTCCTGCAGGAGATGTAATAGCAATGCCGCCAGCGAGATCAGCAGGATTTGCAGGATCCAGATCTGCGCCAGCAGAAAAGCAGTGCGTTCTTCCGATGGCTGCAATAACAGAATCGCAAGGATAATGGTCACCATGCTTCCGGATAACCAGATGCGTCCCCGGTTTTGCAGATCTTTTAATAACAGAAGAAGGACGCTGCTGATCAGGCAGACTATCAGTACCGGCAGTGTTTTATGTTCCGGCCAGCAGTAGGGCTGCAACAACAGTGTTAGCGCTGCGGAAAAGGGCAATACAAACAGGAGGTCATAGAAAAGCGTGATCATGACGACACCTCCTGTAACTGTATGGACACCGGTATATGGGAGGTGTTGATCTCCTTCAGCAGAGTTTCTTCTTCCGTGCCCCATCTGTGTACGATAAAGATCAGCATGCGATACCGGGACAAATCAGTGGGCTCAGCTTTCTGCAGCATCTGTTGCACGCTGCAGTACTCGCGAAATCTGTAATGAAACAGTTCGTTGTACAGATCCTCAAAGCCGGATGTATCCAGTACCGGTTTGCACACCACGCGTTCTTTTTGCAGCAGCACATCTGCGGGGATATGCTGGCGCATATAGTATTCTGCCAGAGATAACACACGCTCAACGATCCTATTTTCCATCGGGAGATAGTCTTCCATGCGATCGCTGTTTCGGTGACATTCCATAAAGATGCCGACCCCGCGCATTTCTTCACCGATGCGCTCGCGAACCATCAGTTTCTGCATGACCGCACTGGATTTCCAATGGATCATGCGCATGACATCCCCACGCTGGTATTCGCGCACGGTGATGTCCGGCTCGGTGCGGTTGACCAGACTGTCGTGGTCTGCAAGCAGCAGTTCGTTGTCATCGGGATGGGCAAGTGGTATCAGGGCAGGGGCGACGATGGCGCTGAGAGGCTCCCGGATCCGGTAGGTGAAGGAAAGAAAGCCGAAGGGATCCCAAACCGTGATCTTTTTGATCCCGACCTGATATTCACCGCGGTAGCGGCACAGAAGTTGTGTTTTCTTTTGGATGCGGGCGCCGGCCGGCAGTTCATAGATCACATCTTCCGGCAGATCCATGATCGTAGAAAAAGAAGAATAGTATTGAATGCGTAACGCCGAAAAGGAAAAGGGGCCTTCATTTTGCAGGGTGATGTAGAAATCCGTCGGGCTGCCGCTGACCATGTTACGGCCATCGGTTTTTTGATAGATCCTCAGGAAAATGATGACATATCCTATATATAGTATAGAAAAAAGCGGCAGCAGCAGCACCAGACGCAAAAACAGATGGGTGACAGGACCACCCTGAAAAGAGATGCCGACCAGTGCCAGGATCAGGCAGGAGAGATAGATCAAAAGCCGCCGCTTCATATCCGCCACCGCGCGTTTAGTCTACCGGGACTTTGATCTTGGTGAGCATAGCCCGCAGCAGTTCTGCCGTATCTTTTTTCTGCAGTTTCATCTCGGTAGAGAGCAGCAGGCGGTGGGACAGTACCGGCACGGCACAATGCTTCAGGTCATCCGGTTTGACAAAATCGCGTCCGCACAGATAGGCGCGGGATCTGGCTGCCAGCGTGAGATGTACCAGGGCACGCGGGCTGGCACCCAGTAAAAACTCCTTACCGGAGCGAGAGGCGGCGATGATCTGCTGGGCATATGAGAGCATAGCATCACTCATGGCTACTTTTTTGGTCTCTTTACGCAACTGCCGCACATCTTCGGCTGTAAGGAGGGCTTTGATATCTTCCTTGTCTGCATCGTCCAAATGTGCCTTTGCCATGCGGATTTCTTCGTCGGCATCGGGATAGCCGATGGTGAGCCGCATCATAAAACGGTCCAGCTGGGCTTCCGGCAGGGGGTAGGTGCCGGTGAAGCTTAATGGGTTCTGCGTCGCCACCACCATAAATGGCTGCGGCAAGGCGTGGATCTCCCCGTCCACACTAACCTGCCCTTCGGCCATAGCTTCCAGCAGTGCGGATTGTGTTTTGGGGGAAGTACGGTTCAGTTCATCCGCCAAAACGATATTTTTCAGAACAGCCCCGGGACGGTAATGAAATTCACCGCTCTTCATATCATAAATGGTCATGCCGGTCACATCTCCGGGCATGGTGTCCGGTGTGAACTGGATGCGCCCGAAGGAAAGTCCAAGGGAGCCGGCAAAGGTCCTGGCCAGAGT
>JAFXQR010000013.1 GCA_017526985.1 Lachnospiraceae bacterium | reverse complement strand
ATGCCAGTTCTGCCAGTTCCAGCAGCAACTGTTCGGTTTTTTCCCAGCCCAGGCACGGATCCGTAATGGATTTGCCGTATACGCCTTCACCAATTTTCTGCGCGCCGTCTTCGATATAACTCTCGATCATCAATCCCTTTACCAGGTGACGAATATCCGGGTTCACATGGCGGCTGTGCATAACATCCTTGGAAATACGGATCTGCTCCATAAATTTCTTGCCGGAGTTGGAGTGGTTGGTATCAATGATCACCGAGGGATTGACCAGTTCCGGATGCGCTTCGTAAGCATCCAGAAGACGCCTTAAATCCTCATAATGATAATTGGCAATGCTCTGTCCGAACTGGTTCACATAGCCTCGTAGGATCGCATGCGCATACGGATTGCCGGTGGTCTTTACTTCCCAGCCACGGTATACAAATTTCTGCGCATTCTGTGCCGCGATGATGGAATTCATCATAACGGAAATGTCGCCACTGGTGGGATTTTTCATACCCGCCGGAATCCCGATACCGCTGGCCACCATACGGTGCTGCTGGTCTTCCACGGAACGCGCGCCCACTGCCACATAGGATAACAGATCCGAAAGATAGCTGTGATTCTCCGGATACAGCATCTCTTCCGCGCAGGTAAATCCGGTCTCGCGGACCACTCTGGCATGCATCTCACGGATGGCGATAATACCGGCCAGCATATCTTCCTTGCCTTCCGGATCCGGCTGATGTAACATGCCCTTATAGCCAAGCCCTGTGGTACGCGGTTTATTCGTGTACACACGCGGGATGATAAAGATCTTATCTTTGATCTTCTGATATACCCGTGCCAGACGGTTCATATAATCCAGTACGGCTTCTTCATTATCTGCGGAACAGGGTCCGATGATCAACAGGAACTTATCACTCTTGCCACTGAAGATATCCGCGATCTCCGCATCCCTTTTTTCTTTGATCGGCGCTACACTGGGATCCAGCGGAAACTGCTGTTTCAAAGCCTGCGGCGTAGGTAATTCGCGGATCATCTGCATACATTTTTCCATAGTTTTCTTCTCTCCAAATCCAAAGAATCGTACTGCATTTTATAATAATACGAATACAATTCCTCAAAAAATATTATGATCACACCCACGAAGCAGGCATGTCTATATTTATCTTTTAAATCAATCGTTATTCAAAATATAGTAGAAACTGACAAGATATTATAACATAGTTTTGGGAATAATGCACGGAAATAAACGATTTTTTCGACAAATTTCTACAAATTCTTATTGTTCGAACTCTTGTTCTTTTAATAGAATTTTGATATAATATTTTTCGAAGGTGCTACCATATACACGGTAGGCGGTTAGCCCTCTACGGAGGATAAAACACAAAAATAACCGCCCCCCTGGCTAAGTCGGCGGTTATTTCAACCAAAAAACTAGACCCGGGCTAACCGTCTATCGGTAGCACCTTTTTTATTATATTACTACTTTCCTGCCTTTCTGTCAAATTTATCTCCCTATCCAAGAAAGCGGATCTCCCATAAGATCATCCCTGCCAGGATCACATAAACCGCTATCGCAACTCCCGTTTTTATCTTCGATTCGAACAGTTTCTCCACCGGCGGTTTGATCAGACAGATAAACAAAACCGCCAGTAAGCCGAAGATCATGCTGCTGACAGCCGAGATCCGGTCCCGGATCGACAATGGCCATCCTGCATAGGTCCAGGGTACATATCCGAGGATCCACTGAAGTACATAGGATGCTATGTATTCAATGGCGGTAGTGACCAGAAAACTGCCCCCGAACAATACGATGGGACTCTTCACCTTACGGAAAATAAACAATAGCATCAGTAAGCCTACACCGTAGATCGGACATAACGGAAGATGCAGGATCCCCCGGTTACAATAATACCGAAACAATACCCATACACACGCCACCTCGTAGCACCATCCTAAAAACGAGGCCAGCGTAAACATAAAGATATATTTTGCCGCTCTTATCATAGGTTTCGTAATACTTTTTCTGCCGTACGGATCCCATCCATTGCAGCCGAGGTGATCCCTCCTGCATATCCGGCGCCTTCCCCGCAGGGATAAAGCCCATGCAGACTGCTGTGCCCGTTTTCATCACGCACAATGCGGATTGGAGACGAAGTACGGCTCTCTACTCCGGCCAGCAGGGCATCCGCATCATCAAAGCCTTCGATCATCCGTCCGAATGCCGGAAACGCCTCGATCACATCCTCTTCCAATGCAACCGGAAGGATCCCGCCAAGTGATGCATAACTCCATTTCCCGCAGATCTGTGGTTCGATGCCCTTTTTGAAATCGTCCTTTTTTCGTTCCAGAAAATCCGCAAGCCGTTCTACGGGGATCGTACCATTCCCTGCCTGAAACGCCCTTTCCTCCATCTGCTCCTGAAAATGCATTCCGTCAAACAGATCCTTGCCGAAGATACTTTGATCCACGGTTACCACGATGGCAGAATTGGCATTTTGGGATCCCCGGTCCCGATAACTCATACCGTTTACCGCCAGGCGTCCGTTTTCACTGGATGCATTTACCACATATCCGCCGGGACACATACAAAACGAATACACGCCCCGTCCCGAAGATACCCTTGTCGTCAGTTTGTAATCAGCCGCCGGCAGACCTTTCTTTTCAAAGCAGTCTCCATACTGTGACAGATTGATACGGCTCTGCAAATGCTGCACACGGTACCCTACGGCAAAGGCCTTGGATTCCATTACGATCCCGACATTATGCAGGTTTCGGAAAGTATCCCGCGCGCTGTGTCCGGTACACAACACGATCTGTTCCGTGTCCAATAGTTCCGTCTTTCCGTCTTTGGTCTGTATCTCAGCTCCGCATACCTTTCCATTCCTGCTGACCGGTCGCAAAAATGTCGTTTCGAAGAAATACTCCGCGCCCATCTCTTCCATGGCGCTGCGCAGATTTTTGACCACCTGTTTCAGCACATCCGTCCCGATATGCGGTTTGTTCACATACAATATATCTTCCGGCGCTCCATATTCTACAAACAATCGGAGCACCAGGCCATGCAATCCGGTCTTATCCGATACCTGAGTATTCAGCTTTCCGTCCGAAAAGGTTCCGGCACCGCCTTCCCCAAACTGCACATTGGTATTCGGATCAAGTGTTTCGCCCTTCCAGAACGCTTCCACTGTCTGCGTTCTCTCATCTACACTTTTACCGCGCTCCAGGATTCTCGGCCGCATCCCGGCTTTGGCCAGCACATATGCACAGAACAGACCTGCCGGACCGCTGCCCACCACAATAGGCCTCTGCTTATCTGTCATTTCCTGTATCGATACATGCGGCAGCTCATACACCTTCGGCTGATATTCCCGTATTTCCGATACGCCCTTGCTGTTCTTTTTCAGCAGACGCTGCGCAGCTTTCTTATCCTTCAGATCAAACGCTAAAGTATAAGTGTATCTCAACTCTGGTTTCTTACGCGCATCCAGGGACTTTTTGACAATGCGCAGATCCGTTGGTTCCGTAACATCTACCCGGATCTTTTTCGAAACTGCTTTCCGTAATTGCTCTATTTCATTTTTTATAGGCGGTTCTAAATTGATCCTGTCTATCTGGTACATATATATTCCTTCACTATAAATCTGTATTTATAAGCTGCCACCCGAAACTTCAACGGTGCGATATTTATATACTTGGAAGCGCCGCAAACTTCTTGCGAAGGCAAAGCGAGAAAACTGTCTTTACTGACCGGCGACTTGGCGAAGACTACGGCCAGCCAGAGTCCACCTCATCCGACGCTGGCGCGCCACCTTCCCCTCAAGGGGAAGGCAAGATTCCCTGCACTGCAGTCATGGCGCAGACCAGCGCAAAATGCAGATTGTATCCGCCGCAAGCCCCGGTCACATCCAGCATTTCTCCTGTGATATAGATACCGGGTACTTTTACGGATTGCAGATGCTCGTCCACTTCCGATAGCGGCACGCCCCCAACGGATACTTGTGCCTGCCGGTAATTTCCAAGTGCGACAGGTGTAAAACTGCAATGCTTCATCTCTCGAACGACCCGGAGCAACTGTTTTTCCGAAAGCGCCTTCGGCTTTTGTTCCGCCCGGATACCGCTTCGTTTCAACAGATAAAGCGTCAGTTTTTTTTGCAGCCATCCGGCAAAAAACTGTTCCATGCTTCGTTCCCGCATCCGTTCCGTGCGTTCGTTCAGATGTTTCGGTAATTCTTCTTCTGTGAGAAACGGTAAAAAATCCACTTCAAATCTCGAATTCTTTATATCATCCAGGTACCTGGTCAGCTGAAATACGGGAATGCCGGAAATGCCTTCTTTGGTCAGCTGCAGCTCGCCGGTATCTGCCAGTACTTCACGGCCATTTTGAAACAGAGTCACCTTTGCCTGTGTGCGTACCCCGGCAATGGCTTTCATATCCTCACTACAGGTCACGGGCACCAGCGCAGGATGGCCTTTTCTTATGGCATGCCCCATCCCACGGACGATACCAAACCCGTTTTGTTCCGCTTCTTTGTATACGCCGGCCAGACCACCGCAGCACAGCAGGATCTGCGTATAACCTTCCTCTGTCTTTTCTGTCCCTTCCGCGTCCTTCCGGCAGATCATAAAATGCCCAAGACTCCCCCTTATCTGTGTCACATAAGCATCCGTGCATACGCGGATCCCCAGCTCCTCAATACGAAACCGCAAACAGTCCAATACGGTAGCTGCCTGATTGGTTTCCGGATACAGACCGCCTTTCACTTCGCGTACTGCCATTCCCAGAGACTGCCAGAAAGCCGCTTCCTGCTTCTCAGTGCAATGCTCCAGAATCCTCTTTAAACATACCGCATCATCCGTCCGGTAATTGGACGCATCCATATCCGTATTGGAGATATTGCAGCGCCCGTTGCCGGTCAAAAGGATCTTTTTTCCTATGCGTTCCTGGCGTTCCAAAATCACTACATGTTTGCCGGACTCTGCCAGCAGGATCGCGGCTGCCATACCGGCCATACCGCCTCCGATGACTGCTATTTCGCCCCGCATATCACAATACCCTTAGCATCCGTCCGAAGCGTTCCAGCTTTTCTCCCAACGGTATGCCGTAAAAAGAATATTCCGTGATCAGCCCCGTCTTGCAGCAGACAATGAAATACACCAGAAAACTGATCAAAAAGATCAGAACTGCCGATACGATGGCCGGGAGAAATAAGCCAAACAAAAGCTGCAGTAAAAAAGCTACCGCCCCGGCGATCAGACTGCAGACCAAAGGCCATACAAAATGTTTAATGAGATCCGTACGAAAACGGATTCTCCGATTCATGAACAACAGATTGAGTGCACTTAAAACAACGGAAAAGATCACCAGTGCCACAAAGATTGCATAAATCCCCAGGCGTTTATCCGGGATCAGCGCCCACAGACACACGGCGCCGACGATCATAGCAGCAAAGGAATGCATGGCAACTCTCGGCTTCTGCTGCATAAACAGCAGCTGAAGGGAAGTGATGAATGCGTAGGCCAGAAACAGTACTGTAATACTGCTGCATCGTAGCATCCGTACCGCCATTACGGAATCGATCCCGTATAAGCCCTTGGTAATACAGTTGGTAGCCGCAAAATGAAACGCCGTCAGGAAAAATGTTAGTGTCATAGATACCTCGGTAAGAGACTGACATTTGATCCGCACTTCATGACTGTCTCCGCGCCGGATTGCCCGTGTGATCTGTTTTGCATCTCCCAGATGCATAAAAAAGATCAGCAACAAAGGAAAAGTGATAGCCGTCATACAGATGCCTTCAAAAATCCCCCACTGATAGGATTGTACCAGTTCTCCCTCGGCACGATAATGATGCATTGCAAAGATCTGTGCCAGAAAGACAATGCCATACATACCCAGATAGGCACAAGCCGCCGTCGATGCATAGGTAACCAGTATACCATTGCTATTCTCACGGCGACGGTTCGGGTCACGATCCACCTGCCGTTGCAACACACGGAGCCGTTTGAAATAGATCAGCAGATAAAACACCAATCCGACTATAGCCCCCAGCAAAAAGCCAATGGCCACACCGGCCGCACCGTAAACATATTTCACTTCCTCATTCCGAAACAGCCTGGAAACATTGCTGCCGTCTTCATGAAACACTCCGGCAAAGATCAGAACAAATATAAAAGTCGCTGCCTGCCGGATCAGAAAAACTACACCGCTGGCGGAAGAAGCCAGTACCACATTTCCTGCGGATGCTTCGGATTCCCCGTCCAAAAAACCTCGGAAAAGCAGTGTCAGAACATCCACAACAAACACGGGAAGCAGCCACATCAACGGCAGACTGTTGGTCTTTCCCAAAAGCAAAAACTCCGAAATCCCTTCTGACATCTGCCACCAAAGAACCGCCACCACAACAATATATAAAAACAAAGCTACCACAGCAGCATTAAAGATCCTCTTTGCATTCCTGTAAAAACCGCTCTCGAAACGCTGGCCGAACTGTTCCCGGATCGTCCCGGATACCCCTACCGGAAAAAAGATCATAAAAAAGACCAGTACTTCATAGGCAGCAAAGAAATACGCACTCCCCTGCACACCGGTCCGGTGTACCACAACACACCGGGTAAGCACGGAAAAAACAACACCCAGAAATACAAAAAAACAGATCAGATTTTCGTTTTCCAGATGCGGCAATTGCAGAGCCGGTCTTCTTTTTTTCTTTTTACTTTCGCTCATAACCGGCCTCCTTTAAGATCTCTTCCTGCAAGGCTTCCATCCGCTCCCTTTCTTCGTCATCCATATGATCATAGCCCAGAAGATGCAGTGCAGAATGTGCGACCAGAAAAGCAAATTCCCGGATCGTGCCGTGTCCGTATTCTTCTGCCTGGGCATATACCTTCTCTGCACAGATCATAATCTCGCCAAGCATCAGCTCGCCGCTTTCGGGATCAAAAGTATCCGCATCCCCTTCTTCCAGACCGGAAAAATTTCCTTCGTTTCCGGGTTCAAAAAACAGATTCGGAAAAGACAGCACATCCGTCACCTTATCGATCTGCCTCGTCTGCGCATTTGCCTCTTTGATCTCGTTCGGTGTCACGATATAAAGAGAGACCTGCACCGGAAAAGGACATGCATAGCGTTGCAGCACGTGCGATAGCACATCTTCTGCGATCTTTTGATAGTCTTCCAAAAACTCCACTTCACATTCGCTGTATAGGTTCAGTTTCATAAAATATCGGTCATGCCTTTCTTAAATTATGTTTTTTAATTATGTCTGTCTTTCTTTTTACTTGCGTTTTCATAAGCATCATATGCCTGTACGATACGCATGACCAAAGGATGGCGGACCACATCCTTACTGGTGAGCTGGCAAAACGAGATGCCTTCCACTTTTTTCAGTACGCGCAGTGCTTCCTCCAGGCCCGATTTGGTCCCTGCGGACAAATCCTTCTGCGTCAGATCTCCGGTGATCACTACTTTGGATCCAAAACCGATCCTGGTCAAAAACATCTTCATCTGCGCCGGTGTAGTATTCTGCGCTTCATCCAGGATGATAAAGGAATTGTCCAGCGTACGGCCGCGCATATAAGCAAGCGGCGCCACTTCGATCAGACCTTTTTCCATATTCTTGGCAAAAGCCTCTCCACCCATGATCTGATACAGAGCATCGTAGAGCGGCCGCAGATACGGATCCACCTTACTCTGCAGATCCCCGGGCAGAAAGCCCAGTTTTTCACCGGCTTCAATGGCCGGCCGCGTTAGGATGATCCTGCCGACTTCTTCCTGCTTAAACGCGGTGATGGCCATAGCCATAGCCAGATAGGTCTTTCCGGTTCCGGCCGGTCCTGTGCCAAAGACCACCATATCTTTTCGAATGGCATCCACATACGCCTTTTGTCCTGCTGTCTTAGGCTTGATCGGTTTGCCCATGATCGTCCGGCAGATCGTATCATGATCCAGTTCCAGCAGCATATCCGACTGGTCTTCCTTGGCCAGTTCCAGACCATATTCCACTTTATGCGCCTCTAAGCTTTTTTCATTTTTTGCGATCTCCGTCAGATCACGGATCAGACGGATCGCCCGGTTCACATTCTTTTCGTTTCCCTGCACATGCACAGCACCGTCACGGTCCGTGATATCCACCAGCAGTTCATCTTCCAGTTTGCGTAAATATTTATCTCCTGCACCGAACAGGAGCCGCATTCCCTCGGCGTCCAGTTCGATACTTTTGCGGACACTCACTTCTTCCGACATTTATCCCTCTACCTCTCCTAAAATGATGGCACGCTTTTCCGGTGCAGTATCCCCGAAGCGATAGGCCTTTGCCAGTCTTTCCAGGCCTTCTGCGCCCTTTTTCTCGTCATTATAATACAACTCCGCCAGCATGTCACCTGCGCGTACCGCATCACCTGTTTTTTTATACAGATAGATCCCTACCTCCGGGTCGATGATATCCGCTTTGGTCTCCCTGCCGCCACCAAGGGCCAGCGATGCCATACCCACTTCGGCGCAGGCGATGCCGCTGATATATCCGTCACGCTCTGCCTTAAGCTGCTTTGTATGTGCAGCAATCTTAAGTTTGGTCTCATCAAAAACATAAGAAGCATCACCACCCTGCGCTTCCACAAACCGAGCCATCTGTTCCAATGCCTTCCCGGAACGGAGCTGTTCGGCCAATAACGCATACGCACTGTCAAAGTCTTTTGCCACTCCCGCAAATACACACATACGGCTCCCCAGAGTCAATACCAGCTCACGGAAATCTTCGGGTCCTTTTCCCTTTAGTGTTTCAATCGCTTCCCGTACCTCAATGGCATTTCCTACGGCATTCCCCAGCGGCTGGTCCATATCGGTGATATAGGCCCAGATCTGTTTGCCTGCATGTTTTCCGATGGATACCATGGCTTCTGCCAAAGCATCTGCACCTTTCCTATCACGCATGAATGCACCGCTGCCGCATTTCACATCCAGCACAATGGCATCTGCGCCGGCCGCCAGTTTTTTACTCATGATCGAGGATGCGATCAACGCCATCTGGTCCACTGTTGCCGTCACATCACGCAATGCATACAGCTTTTTATCCGCCGGTGCCAGCTCTGCGGTCTGTCCCATAATAGCCATACCGATCCGGTCCACCTGTGAAATAAATGCGTCCATGGTAAGCTCAGTAGAAAATCCGGGAATGCTTTCCAGCTTATCAATAGTGCCTCCGGTATGTCCAAGACCTCTTCCGCTCATCTTGGCCACTTTAACGCCGACCGATGATACCAGCGGCGCCAGTGTCAGACTGGTCTTATCGCCCACACCGCCGGTGGAATGTTTATCGACTTTGATACCACGGATGCCGGACAGATCCAGGGTGTCCCCGCTGTCCCGCATGGCCAGTGTCAGATCCCCGGTTTCCTGGGGGGTCATGCCCTGAAAGCAGATTGCCATAGTCATTGCAGACATCTGATAATCCGGAATGTCACCATGCGTATATCCCCGGATCATAAAATCGATCTCTTCTTTGGTCAGAATACCGCCACATTTCTTTTTTTCGATCAGATCATACATGCGCATCTTGTCATTCCCTCCTTATCTGTGCTATATTGAAAAACATGAATTTATTAAACGAAAACAATCTTACGGAAAATACTGCAACCGCAAAGCTGCCGGTCGAGTTTACTGACCGCATGCAGACGCTGCTGAAGGATCAGATGCCGGATTATCTGGCTTCTTTTTCTGCGCCTGCCGTAAAAGCATTTCACTTAAATACCGCTAAGGCCGATCCTATTGCTTTGGATACCTGGCTTTCGGAACATGCTCCGGAATTCCCTGCCAAACGACTTTCTGAGAGCGGTATCTATATTACAGAAGCCGAAAGGATCGGACATCATCCTCTGCATCACGCCGGACTGATCTATTCCCAAGACCCTTCCGCGCAGCTGGTACTGGATGGTGTAGCTCTTTCAAATGACCTGCGCATCCTGGATCTCTGCGCTGCTCCCGGTGGGAAGACTTCCCAACTGGCACGCGCATTGGATGGAGGATCCGGCCTGTTGATCGCGAATGAACCGCATCCCGGCCGTTGCCAGATACTGCTTGGCAATATCGAGCGTATGGGCTATCGCAATGTCTGCGTAACCTCTTTGCAACCGGAGGAGCTGGCCAATCTGTATCCGGAATTCTTTGATCTCATTGTGGTCGATGCTCCCTGTTCCGGGGAAGGGATGTTCCGAAAATATCCCGAAAGCATCGGTGAATGGAGTACCGAAAATGTGGAGCTCTGCAGCCTTCGTCAGCGCGAGATCCTGCAACATGCAGTCACCTGCCTGCGTCCCGGCGGGCGTCTCGTCTATTCTACCTGCACCTACGCGCCGGAAGAAGATGAGGCCCAGGTACATTTCCTGAAAGACGAATACGGCCTGCTCCCGGATACCATACCCGGTGTTGTAAAAAAATATGCCTTAGAGACCGAACCCGACTGTTTTCGCTGCTATCCTCATTTATATGCGGGCGAAGGTCAGTTTATGTCCTATCTGAAAAAATCCGGTACTGTAGATAGCTCTGAGATCACAGCTTCCCGAAAATCTCCGTTGCAACCGCTGTCTTCCAAAGAAGCCGCTGCTTTTGAAGAACTCTATCAGCTGCCGGCCACGCAGTTTCCATTATACAACTGGCGCGGACGCATCATCGTTCTGCCCTTTTCTCTGCCGAGACTCCCGGCCCACCATGTGATGTGTCTCGGTGTCACAGCTATGGAATGGGATGAGAAGAAAAAACGCTATCTTCCTCACCATCAGTTTTTCAGTGCTTACGGATCCCTTCTGCCGCAACGCGTAGATTATGCTCCGGAGGATCCGGAATTACGGCAGTATATCAAAGGTGCGGAACTGGCTGCCCCCGATCATTTCAAAAAAGGCCACGCAGCCGTCTGTTGTATGGGTGCCTGCATCGGCGGTGTACGCTGTGCCGGAGGCCGTCTGAAAAATCTTTATCCCAAAGGTCTGCGGGAGCAATAGATTTATTTATGATACGGTTCCTTCCGCATGATCTTATGCGCGCGATAGATCTGTTCCAGCAGGATCACCCGCATAAGCTGATGCGGGTAAGTCATTTTGGAAAATGAAAGTTTCAAATCCGCGCATTGTTTCAGTTTTTCATCCAGTCCCAAAGAGCCTCCGATCAAAAACTGCAGATGGCTAACAGACAGATTCTGTTGTTCCTGTATATAATCCGCAAAGGCCTCGGAACTCAGCTGTTTGCCTTCCACTGCCAGAATGATCTTGCATGATCGCTCTTCGAGATAGGCCGCCAGCCGCTCACCTTCGGTCTGAAGAATCTTTGCTTTTTCAACCTCCGAGCAGTTCTCCGGGGTCTTTTCATCTTTCACTTCAATGATCCGAAGCGTTGTATATGCTCCCAGGCGCTTAGAATACTCAGCGATCAGCGCGCGTACACTTTCCTCTTTGATCTTTCCGACACACAGGATATCCGTCCGTAACATATTTTAACCTTTTTCATCATATAGTTGCTGATAGATCTTTTCACAGACATCTTCCGCATAATCCGGATCCAGATTCATAAAGCGCTCTGTCATCAGCTGCCGGATCACTTCCACACGCCCGTAATATTTTTCTTCTTCCGCAAGTCCCAGACCTTCCATAGGCGCATCAATCGCATCTGTTTCCAGACTCTTTCCCCATTTCAGGATCTCATCTGTCCTGCGGTCTTCTTCTGCTGCAAATACAGCCAGCTTTTTAAAGGATCTGAGCGAAAATACACCAAGGATCAATAGGAACAGGGAAAAGGCCCCCAGAATACCACAAGAAATAAAACGCCGTTCGATGGTCATACGGATCGGTAACAGATCAAACGCCCAAAGTATCGTAAATACCAGCACAAAAGCACCTACCAGTACCTGTGCGATACCGGAGCTCTTTGCATCTTCCGCTTTTTGCGCTTTGCTTTGATACGGATGCTGATATACATACGGTCTTCCCTGTTTGCGTATATTTTCCGCCACATTCGGATTCGCCGTATCCTCTGTATCATGATCAAATACAGCAGCTTCGTTTGGCTCTTCCTCCGTTTCTTCGGAATCTTCCGCCAAAAACATTTCTTCCGGATCCGAAGCATCTGTATTCTTTATTTTAGAAAGATCTTCCACCAATGCCACATGACATTTCGGACACTCTTTCACACCTTCCACAAACTCATATCGACATTCAGGACACCAGGCCATAAGAAGCCTCCTTTCCCATATCTACCGATCGTAACCCCTTACTGTTGTAGCGGTGACTGCGGCACATCAAGCTGGATCACCGGATCCGGTATCGCGTAATCCTCCGGTTTGATCTCAGCCCCTCTCGTAAAGGTCATTTCTTCTTCATCACGAATAGCCTTATAAAGCGTTCCATCTTCTGTATCCGCAAGATAAAACGCTCCGGTTTTCATAGAAGATTCTGCCGAATCGATCACATTCTCCGTGATCAGATAATAAATGGTTTTATCTTCTTCATCCAGCTTGAGCGCAGCACCAATAGAATAACTGTACCGCGTTGTACCTCCCTGCAGATGTCCCGCCAGATCAATGGTCTTGCCGCAATTGACATTGTACTGCTTCAGATGATTGATCAGTTCCTGCAGATCCAGTTCACTTTCAATCGTCAGATCATACTCGATATCCGCAATTTCACCGGCTACACCTTCCTGGCTGTAGGACAGAAAGATAAAATGGCTGTGTCCCAAAGGCATGGGGATCGGACCTACATATTCCGTGCTCTCATCCGTAGGAATGGTGCCGTCTGTCGTATAATACACCACACCAAATTTGATCCCCTCCGCTACGATCATCTCCGGAATCGTATATTCACCGCTTTCCGGCGTAACCGTCGGCGGCTCCGGTTTTCTTACATCTACTGTAAACACGCCATTCGAGATATCCGACTGAATACCGTAATTGTTGACAAAGATCGCATTCAGCTCATAGATCCCCAACTCCATATGGATCGGCGAAGTATACACTTCGCTCTCTGTCGTCGGATCTGTGCCATCCAGTGTATAGTAGATCGTACCGTTGGAAACCGAAGAAAGTTTTACCCACAACACCTGATCGTATGTGCCAGGTTCTTCACTAAACTCAGGCGGTTCCGCAAGATATTCCGAAAACTGTGCCAGTACGGTCTGATCCGTACAATTGGACAGAATATCCTCGATCTTTCCGTAATCCTTCGCATCGGCGTAATAATTGATCAGACGACGATAAGCCTGTACAGAATTGATATTATCCTCGTAGATGATCTCCCAAAGCATCAGTAAGGCTTTTTCATCTTCATCGATCTCGAAATAGTAGTCCACCAGAGTAAACTTCAATGAAGTATCCGAATCATCCAAAAGCAGAGCTTTTTCCATATGATCGATCGCTTCGACATAGTTTCCCTGCGCCGCGGCTTCTCTGGCAAGATTTGCCTGATAAATGCTGGAATTGTCTTCATAGACATGCTGACTGAAATAAAAGATCACCAGACCGATCGCACCGATCACGATCACACCGAGCAGAACATATAACCAGCGAAAACGGCTTTCTCGGATTGCCAGCGCGATCTGACGCACGACATCTTCATCATCTTCAAAATCTTCCAGTTCATCCAGAAAATCCCCGTCGTATTCTTCGTCAAATTCGTCTTCTTCGTCATAATACGCATCACCATCCGCATCCTCGTCCAAAAAAGAAGGATCCAGATCTTCCTGCGTCAAAAGAGCCTCCCGCAGGTTATCCAGCGATGGCAGTTCGTTCGTATCCGAGATTGAGGATCCGGCGTCAGTTTCGCTTTCATACTGCGCATCCTCTTCATCCGCAAAATCATAGTCAAAATCATCATCATCCGACAATGATATCAACTCTAGATCCTGCAATGTACCGTTGATCTCGTTTTCTATTTCCGGTTCATACTCAGGGATCAGTTTGACTTCTTCGCCGCATTTGCTGCAATACAGCAGATCGTCAGCAATCTCTTCCCCGCAATTCGGACAGATCATATAGCCTCCAATTTTCAGGACAAGCCTGTTATCCTGCCGTCATCATCCACATCGATACGGTATGCCGCCGGTTCTTTCGGCAATCCCGGCATGGAAAGAATGCTTCCGGCAAGTGCCACTACAAATCCTGCACCTGCGGATACATATACTTCACGGATGTGGAAAGTGAATCCCTCCGGAGCACCCAACAGCTTGGGATCATCCGATAAGGAATACTGTGTTTTGGCAATACATACCGGTACCTTGTCAAAGCCAAGGTCCGTCAGTCTCTTCAGTTCTTTGGTTGCTGCAGATGCAAATTCTACATCTTTTGCACCGTAGATCTCTGTGGCGATTCTCCGGATCTTATCTTCCAGAGACAGATCATCCGCATAGATCGGCGCAAAATGCTTTTCTTCTTCCGTCAGTTTTACCACCAGTTCTGCCAGATCCGTTGCACCTGCTCCGCCTTTTGCAAACACTTCCGATACCGCAAAGACAACGCCTTCCTGTTCACAAATTTCGGACAGTGCGGCAATCTCTGCTTCCGTATCCTCGGCAAAACGGTTGATCGTTACCGCGACCTTTACACCGTATTTTTTCAGATTGCTGATATGTTTCTTCAGATTAACACTGCCTTTTCGCAGAGCTTCTACATTTTCCTGCTTCAGATCCGCTACCGGTACACCGGCATTATATTTCAGTGCACGGATGGTAGCTACCAAAACCACAGCATCCGGAGCGATCCCGGCAATGCGGCACTTGATATCCAGAAACTTTTCCGCACCCAGATCCGCGCCAAAACCAGCTTCCGTGATCACAAAATCCCCCAGTTTCATTGCCGTTCTGGTGGCCATCACGGAATTGCAGCCATGTGCGATATTGGCAAACGGGCCACCGTGAATGAGTACCGGTGTATGTTCCAGAGTCTGTACTAGATTGGGTTTTAAAGCGTCTTTCAGTAAAGCTGCCATAGGACCTACTGCCTTCAGATCCGCCGCAGTCACCGGCTTTCCATCCAGATCATAGGCTACGATGATACGTCCCAGACGCGCCTTCAGATCCGCCATACTCTCTGCCAGACACAAGATTGCCATGATCTCGCTGGCCACGGTGATCACAAAATGATCTTCTCTGACAAAACCGTCACTTTTGCTGCCCAGACCAACTACAATATTGCGCAGCGCTCTGTCATTCATATCCAGGCAGCGTTTCCACACAATCTGTCTGGTATCAATCCGCAATACATTGCCCTGCTGGATATGATTGTCCAGAAGTGCCTCCAGCAGATTATTTGCGGAGGTAATGGCATGAAAATCACCGGTAAAATGCAGATTGATCTCCTCCATCGGAACCACCTGTGCATAACCACCGCCGGCTGCTCCGCCTTTTACGCCAAAGCATGGACCAAGGGACGGCTCGCGCAATGCCAGCACGGCTTTTTTACCAATCTTAGCCATAGCCTGTGCGAGACCTACACTGATCGTTGTTTTGCCTTCCCCGGCCGGCGTCGGATTGATCGCCGTCACCAGGATCAGCTTACCGTCCGGATTGTTCTGGACCCGTTTGATACAGCTGTCCGAAATCTTCGCCTTATATTTTCCGTAACATTCCAGATCCTCATCAGAAAGTCCGATGCTTTCGGCAACTTTCGTGATGGGATACAATTCGGCTTCCTGTGCGATCTCGATATCACTTTTCATTATCTTTTCCTCCATCCTTCAACTGCATGGACTTTATTTTTTATGCCGCTCCCGCAGGAACAGTTCCAGCTGGTTGGAATCCATCAATACCTTTCTCGGCTTGGTCCCCTCTTCCGGACCTACCACGCCATTGACTTCCATCTGGTCCACAATACGTGCAGCACGATTATACCCTACTTTGAACACTCTCTGCAACATACCGCTGGATGCCTTTTCTTTTTCCACCACAAAACGGCATGCATCATCAAAATAGGAATCCAGATCATCCCCGGAACCGCTCTCCGCCTCTGCGGATGTATCTCCAGTCTGCGCTTCACCGGAAAGATTGGAGATTTTGTTCAGTATCTCCTCATCATAGATCTGACTTTCCGCTGCATTGTTCTTCAAAAATTCCGTGACGCGCTGTACTTCTTCATCCGAAACAAAAGCACCCTGTACACGAAGCGGTTTAGAGTAGCCCTGGGGATAAAAGAGCATATCACCGTATCCCAGCAGTCTCTCCGCCCCCACAGAATCCAGAATGGTTCTGGAATCCACGCCACTCGATACTTTCAACGCTACACGGCTGGGCATATTGGCTTTGATCAGACCGGTGATGACATCTACGGAAGGTCTCTGTGTCGCAATGATCAGATGGATACCCGCTGCACGCGCCAACTGGGCGATACGGCAGATCGATGCCTCCACATCCTTGGACGCAACCATCATGAGGTCGGCCAACTCGTCTACCACGATCACGATCTGCGGCATTTTTTCCGGCGGCCCGTCGATGGCCGGCACTTTGCCTGCCTCTACCAGTTCGTTATACGCCTTGATGGCACGCACATTATGTTCCGCAAACACTTTATAACGGCGCTCCATCTCAGCAACTGCCCATGCAAGAGCAGCATTTGCCTTTCTGGGATCCGTCACCACGGGAAGCAGCAGATGCGGTATCCCGTTGTATACAGAAAATTCCACAACCTTCGGATCCACCAGGATCATCTTGACCTCATCCGGATTGGCCTCGTATAAGATGCTTAATATGATGGAGTTGGTAAACACGGATTTACCGGAACCGGTGGAGCCGGCTACCAGCAAATGCGGCATCTTTGCAATATCCGATACGATCGTATGTCCGCTGATATCCTTACCTACCACATAGGACAGCTTGGAATCGGCTTTGCGGAATTCCTGGGATTCGATCAGCTCCCGTATGCTGACCGGCAGTCGTTCCTTGTTGGGTATCTCAATACCTACTGCCGCCTTTCCGGGGATCGGCGCCTCAATACGGATATCCTGGGCTGCCAGATTCAGTTTGAGGTCATCGGCAAGATTTACGATCTTGTTGACTTTAATACCTTCCCCAAGCTGCAATTCAAAACGCGTTACAGAAGGTCCCTGGCTGATATCCGTAACCGTTGCCGAAACGCCAAAGGTTTTCAGGGTCTGCTGCAGCAACAATGCCGTTTCCTTCAGATACTGGTCACTGTCACCGCCGCCCTTCTTCTTATTATCATTGAGCAATGAGATGGGCGGTTTCTCATATTTCGCTTTTTTCTTAACCGGTGCCTGGATCTGTGTTTCTGCTTTAGCCTGAGCCTCCTCTACTTTCAGCTCCGTGGTCGGTTCCTCAGCCGGTCCCTTATTGTGCGTTCGTTCGGTTACCGGATCCGGCATACCGGTGATATCCACTTCCGGAGCTTTCGTCGGCAGATCCTCTGTCTTTTTGAAATTATTCGTATTTTCCGTAATATCTGTCGGTGCCGGTGTTGCGACGGTCTGTTGCACGATCGGACGGATGCTTTCTTTTTCCCGTCCATTCTCACGCACTACGGTAACAACCGCCACTTCATCCGGAACATAGGATTCCTCCTCCGGCATCTGTGTTTCATAGCCAGTCTCCTCTTCCGGCAGGTACTCCTGTTCCTCATAGCTATCCTCTACAGGATCGTCATAATACTCTTCTTCCGCATCTGCGACATATTCTTCTTCTCTGCGGATACGGATCTCCTGTACTTCCTGATATTCGGGTACCGGCACTTCTTCTTCATAAACCACTTCCTGCACACGGGCTGCCGCATCCAGTCTGGTCACATCCCCTTCCGGCATCAGAGTGATCTCGTGCATATCGTCCAGTTTGTGGCGTGCCGGGATCGTCGGCTCCAGTGCCACATGATTTAAAGTCTTTCGGTTTGAACTGCGCAGGATCCGTTCATCCTCTGCCCGTTCTTCTGCCTCTCTGCGTTTTTTCTGTTCGTCGGATTTTCGACGCCGTTTTTCTTCCTTCTGTGCCTGCTTTTGTGCTTCCAATTCTCGGGCGCGTCTTTCATTGCGTTTCGCCTGCGCACGCCGCTCCCGCATGATCTTTTTGCGTTGTTCTTCTCTGCGGCGCTCCCGCTCGGCTTCTTCTCTGGCTAACGAGTCCTCATCCTCTTCGTCAGCATAATCCTCGTATTCTTCCTCTTCATATTCCTGCTCTTCGCGATAGCGGCGCTCCTGCATATTTTCGGACATCTCCCGGAGCATATCCGCCATTTTGCCCAGAAAGCCCTTTCCCAGCAAAACGATCACGGCTACGATCACCAGCAGGATCAGTACAATGATGGAACCGGCTTTGTCAAAAATCCCGTAAAACAATAATGCCGGAAGACCGAACAATAAACCGCCGCCTCCTTGTACCTCATACAGATCTTTCACCTTACTCGTGCTGTTTTTGATATATTCAAACTCAGTTCCTGCGAAAAACGAGATCAGCATACCAAAGAACAAGACCAGACAAGCAATCGCTGCCGTCTGACGCAGGGGAAGGGAATCATTTTTAAGAAACGCAATATAAAAGACAAGAAGCATCGCAATGATCGGCACAGCATACCCAAGTACACCAAAAAAACCGACCATAAACTTTTTGATTGCTTCTCCAAAACCGGTGCCGATCACACCGATCATGCACAAAAAAACAACCAGCAAAACGCAAAACAGAATAAATAAAAACAACTCCGGAAGAAAATCTGCTTCCGGCTGTTTCCTGTTTTTGGTTCCGGTGGTTCTTCTCGACGATGTGGTCGATCTTTTTTGTGTCCCGCTGCTTGACCGGGTACTTGTCTTCTTTTTCGTGGATGCAGATGAACTGCTGCTTCTGCGTCCGTTTGCGGCTGATGCCAAAACCAGCTTCCTCCTAAATACAAATCAGTAGTAATTCAAATGAATGTCTGAATATTTCAGAAAAAATCAATTAATATCAAAAAAGTCAATGCCGGTCATATCCACAATATCAAAATGCATTTGCGACGAGATCGGCTGGTAATCAAAATCCATCTCCTTCGGGATATGCTTCTTCGGTGTAGGTAACGGATTTTTGATCATCGCAGTTTTTTGCTGTTTTACCGTTTCTTCTGCCTTCTTTGCTGCATCTTCGTTTTCTACAGTTTCAGAAGATGCGCTTTCGTTTTTGCTTTTCGGCATCTCGATCGCCCTCTGAACGATGGGGATCTCCGGTATTTCCGCCTCCTGTACCGGTTCTTCTGTTAAAGCAGGAACTGCAGCCGGCATTACAACACCAGATCCTGACGCAACAATGGTCGCCGCATTGGCAATGGTTGCCGGAATTGGTGCTTTTCCGGAGGATACCGTAGGTTTGTTTGCCTTATCCGGAACAGTTGGTACCGTAGGTACGATCGTCTTTGCCGGTGCCTGCGGCGGCAAAGGCGCTTTACTGGTCGGATTCTGCGGCATATGCGGTGCCGGCGGCACATTACTTACCGCTTTTGGCGCGATCGGTTTCACCTGCGGTTCCTTCGTTTGCGGTTCGGCATTTGCTTTTACCACCGCAGTACGATAGTCCATCCGTCGTCCCCAGGGCTTTCCGGATGCTTTATTCACCTGCTGTTCTGCAGCAGATACCTCCGGCACTTTCGGAACCGCAATGACCTCCGGTTTTTTATCTTTATTCCCGATATTTTCTTCCTGCGTCTCAGGATCGATATCCGTGGCCGCAACATTTTCATTTTTCGTACTTAGAGAATTCAGCTTATTCGCATTAAGCGCATTCAATGAATTCAGAGTATTGGACTCTGTTGAATGCAGGATCCTCTCCGATGGTTGTACCGCCGGTGCTACAGGATTGGGCTTAACACGCTGTGCCTGTGATGATTCAGGAACACTTTTCTTTGCCGCCTCTGTCTCTTTTTCTTCTTGACTGTTTTGGTCAATCGTCCTGATTTCTTCAGATGGTGTCTTTTCCTCAGCCGTTTCTTTATCATCTTTCTTTTGCGGCTTATTCAAAAACTCCAAAGAAGCCTCAAGCACTTTCAGCCTGGCTTCTTCGGTCTCTTTATCCCCTGTAACGGAGGTTTGCAGATATACTTTTTTCGGTTCTTTCTTTTTAAACAACCCCATCCCCAAACTCCCTGTTCAACAACACAAAAAGATTATCCAATCACCGTTTATTTCAATATGTGATCCTCTTCCGGTCTTTCTCTTAGTATCGTTTCAATATGGTACAACGGTCTTTGTTTTACTTCGTTATAGATCTTACCGATATACTCGCCGATCACACCGATTGCCAACAGCTGTATGCCACCCAAAAACCAGATGGACAGGATCAGTGAAGTCCATCCGCGTTCTACCGATCCGGTAATATAGGATGCAAAGGCATATACTGCTGCTCCCAGACAGATCAGTAGTACAAACAGTCCCACTTTAAATACCAGCCGGATCGGTTGAACGGAAAACGATGTAATACCATTCAAAGCCAACGCCAGCATCTTCTTCAGCGGATACTTGGACTCACCTGCCAGGCGCTCTTTCCTCTCATATACCACTTTCCCGGTCTTTAAACCGAGCAGGGGGATCAATCCGCGCAAATACAGGTTGGTTTCCTTATATTCAGCCAGCTCATTCAATGCCTTTCGTGACATCAGTCGAAAATCCGCATGATTAAAAACGGTCTTTACACCAAGTGATGCCAACAATTTATAGAAACCTTCTGCCGTGGTACGTTTAAAAAAGGAATCCGACTTGCGGCTGCCGCGCACACCATATACAATCTCGCAGCCATTATGGTATTCATCAACCATTTCTTCGATCACTGCCACATCATCCTGCAGGTCCGCATCAATGGAAACGGTCAGATCCGCATCCTCCCGTGCCGTCATCAGACCGGCGACCAAAGCCGACTGGTGCCCGCAGTTCTTAGCCAGTTTCACCGCACATACACGCGCATCCTTTTCATGCCACTCTTCCAGCAGATCCCATGTTTTATCCCGGCTGCCGTCATTTACCATCAAAAGATAGCTATCGCTGCTGATCTTTTTCTTACCGACCAGATCATCCAGCACACGAAGCAATTCCGGTAAACTGATCGGAAGCACTTCTTCTTCATTGTAACACGGCACTACGATCGCAAGTGTCGACTGTCTGTCGCTCATAGATCACTCATCCCAGTTGGTATACACATTCTGTACATCATCATCATCATCCAGAAGATCCAAAATTCTGGTCAGACATTTGATCGACTCATCATCTTTCAGTTCCACATAGTTCTGCGGCAGACGAGTCACTTCTGCGCTCACAAATTTGATTTCCTCGGCTTCCAGTGCTTTCTGCACGGTTTCCAGATCATCCGGATCTGTCAGGATCTCATAAGAATCTTCCTCTTCGGAGAAGTCCTCTGCTCCGGCATCCAGCGCTTTTTCCATCATGGTATCCGCATCCAGATCACACTCTTCACGATCGATGATGATCTGGCCTTTCGTATCAAACATAAAGGATACACATCCCGGGGTACCGATGTTGCCGCCGCCCTTGGTAAATGCACTACGGACATTTGCTGCAGTACGGTTCTTATTATCGGTCAATGTTTCTACGATGATCGCGGTTCCGCCCGGTCCATAGCCCTCATATACGATATGTTCATAGTTAACACTTCCCAGATCACCGGAAGCCTTCTTGATACCACGGTCAATGGTATCGTTAGGCATATTGGCAGCCTTTGCCTTTGCAATAACGGTTGCCAGCTTGTAGTTGTTCGCCGGATCCGGTCCGCCTTCTTTTACAGCAACAGCGATCTCACGACCGAGAATCGTAAAAACCTTTCCCTTCGCGGCATCATTTTTTTCCTTCTTATGCTTGATGTTTGCAAATTTTGAATGTCCGGACATACCTCTTTCTCCTTACTTTTTCCTCAAAAATTCTTTTTTATTTGCTGTTTGTATGATGCTCCTGTTCGCATCGCAAAAAGCAACAAAATAGATTATACCATATGTTGTGGCATGGTGCAAGTTATGTATACCATTTTCTGACGATCTGATTTAAAGCATTTGGATCTAAAGCTTTCTGACCGAGATCGACCGGATCATCTTATCTTCCACATCTTCCACCTTGAAATGATAACCACCGATATCCGTTTCGAAATGATCCCCTTTCTCGGGAATATGTTCCATGAGTGCGATCAGATAGCCGTTGATGGTCTCAAATTCTGTCTCGCCAAAATCAATATCCAGCCGCTCGCTTAAGTCCTCCAGCTTGGTGAGTCCCTCGATCAGATAGGTTTCGCCGCCTTCCCCTTCCACAATGCGGTCGTTTTCATCATCATATTCATCCCGTATATTACCGACGATCTCTTCCAGGATATCCTCCATTGCAACAAGCCCGGAAGTCTGACCGTATTCATCCACCACGATCGCCATCTGCGTATTGGTTGACTGCATCAGCTTGAACAATGCATTTACGGTCTTTGTTTCCGGCACAAAAACAGCTTCCCGCAGGGATGAACTGATCTCTGCCAATGTAGGATTGAGCTTTGGCTGTTCATCCCGGATCCTTACAGCATCCTTCAGGTGCAGGATCCCGATGATATGATCCAGATCCTCATGATATACCGGATATCTGGAATAGTTATTGTTCAGGATCTCTTTTACCGCATCCTTCAGCTTCATTTCATCGTCAAAGGCTTCGATATGACCGCGATTGGTCATGATATCCCCCGCCTCTTTATCCGTAAGTTCAAAGATATTAGCGATCATCTCGGCCTCTTCCGGCTCGATGGTCCCATTTTCCTGTCCTTCATTGACAATGGCGATGATCTCCTGTTCGGCAGCTTCTTCGGTTTGTTTTCTTCTTTTGAAGATCCGGTCCAACAAGCCGGATTTACTACTGTCGTCGTCCATAGATTCTGTTCATTTTCTCCTTTATTTTATAGATTTGGTTCTGTTTTATTCCGCATTTTCGTCATTTCGGATATAGATACGCGGCACACGTTTACCGATATCGCAGACCGCCTCATAATTGATGCGTCCGGAAGATGCCGCAAAATCATCCATGGTAATGCATTCCCCGCCATCGCGCCCGACAATAGTCACCGTATCTCCTACCACGATCTCTCCCTGCTCTTTGGACGCATCTGTCACATCGATCATCATCTGATCCATACATACCCGTCCGACGACCGGGAACCGCTGTCCGCGAATGAGCACTTCGCCTTTTCCTGATAAACATCTCGGATAACCGTCCGCATAACCAATGGATACAGTAGCGATCCTGCTTTCTCTTTTTGTGGTAAAGGTACCGCCATAGCTGATCGCCGTACCCGCCGGTACAGTCTTTACATAGATCACACTACTCTTGATCTCCATGGCCGGCCGCAGGTGAATGCGCGCCGGATCCACTTCATCGCTGGGAAGCAGGCCGTAGGTGATGATACCGGAACGAACCACATCCAGATGTGTCTTACACATCTCCATGATGCCGGCACTGTTCGCGCAATGTTTCAAAGGTATATGGATCCCCTCAAATTCCAACAACTGCGTAAAGCGGTCAAACTGATCAAACTGCTTGTCGGCATATGTTTTATCTGCTTCGTCCGCTCTCGCAAAATGGGTAAAGACGCCCTCGATCTCAATTCCTTCCAGGGCGGACACTTCTTTTACGAATTCCAACCCTTCCTCGTCCGGCCGGATACCGATACGCCCCATGCCGGTATCCAGTTTGATATGCACATACGCCTTTTTAGTGAAAGCGCTGAGCCAATTCGGACAGATACCGCGCGCTCTCCATATCAAACAAAGTGACACGAATACCGTATTCTACTGCCAGCGGAAGGGTGATCGGGAAACTGTACCCCAGGATCAAAACCGGCTTACCGATGCCTTGTTCGATGATCTCCAGTGCCTCATCGATGGTCGCCACCGCATAGCCCCATACGCTGTCTACCGCCGCCAGCTCCTGCGCGATCCGAACTGCGCCATGACCGTATCCGTCTGCCTTGATCACCGCCAAGATCTTGGTCTTTTTCGGTATATGCTCCCGGATCTGACGGATATTAAAACGAATGTTGTCCAGATTTACGCTTGCGTATACTCTTTCCTGATGTAACATAATGATCGCTTCCTTATAAAAGATTTGAAATAAAAAATTCGATATAAAAATAAAAAATTTGATATAAAAACTCAATTATATGATTTCTCTGCCTGCTCCATAAGCTTTGGCATCGCATCGATCAGATCCGATGCGGTAACACCGGCATTGCCACGCTCTTTTGCGGCATACGATCCGGCCACGGCGTGCAGTGCATCCGCGTATACCGCCGCATCCAGCGGCTCTTTGATCACACATGCGCACGCAGCCAATGCACCGGCCAGTACATCTCCGCTCCCGGCTTTTGCCAGCGCATCGGATCCTAATGTATTATAATATACTTTCTCTCCGTTTGTCACGAGTGTCGTTGCAGATTTGGCCAACAAGACCACACCGTATTTCTCCGCCAGCTGCCTCACATGATACGAATGCTGACCGTCCTGCAATCGCTTTTCCGGAAACATCCGCACAAATTCTCCCGGATGCGGCGTCACATAGGTTACACATCCGCGTGCTTTCCGATCCAGTAAAAAATCCATATCCATTGCAAGCGCATTCAGCCCATCCGCATCGATCACCATAGGCTTTGTACATTGACGCAGCGCCTTACTGTCCAGGAAACGGCATGCTCTTGTTTTTGTCAGTCCGCTGCCGATCAATAGCACATCCGCCCACGCCAGTTCTTCCGCAAGCCGTGCCTCATCCGCAGCACTTAAGCTGTTTTCCGCCTCCTGTTCCGCCATGGGCACAAACATGGCTTCCGGAACGCTCCGAAGCAACAGATCCCGGTTCTGTGGTACACTCAACACCTTGACCATACCTGCCCCGCAGCGCAGCGCAGCTCCTGCATTCAAAATCGCTGCACCGGGCATATCATTACTGCCGGAAATACAAAGCACTTTACCAAAGGTTCCCTTATGTCCCAGAACATCCCGTTTCGGACGAAGTTCCCTCAGTTCACTCCAATCCATCAGCACATCCGTATCATGCCTGTCCGGCATTGCTGTACCGATAGGTTTACAGATCACTTCTCCTGTATAACGCCTCCCCTGGTTTACATACATCCCCCGTTTCACGAAACCAAAAGTCACGGTTACATCAGCCATCACCGCTTCCGGTTGCGGCAGTCCCAGGTCGGTATGCAATCCACTCGGCAGATCCACCGAGATCACACGGCATTCCGTATGATTTTTTCTCCAGTCATTGATTTGACGCACCACATTCAGATGTTTTTCATACAGATCCCGGTTGATCCCGATACCAAAGAGGGCATCTACGATCACATCCGGCGCCTGCTCTAGTCCCTCACTTATCTCCGTATGGACCGGCATACACATTTTTTCCAGAATACCGGCTTGTATCTTCCACTGATCCGAAGCATGTGTGGGCTCTCCGACGGCTGTAATACAAACAGAAATCTTCTTATGCTCCGTCAGCATCCGTGCCGCAGCCAGACCATCCGCACCATTGTTTCCGTATCCGGCCACGATCAGGACACGCAGTTTTTCTTTTTTCCGGGCATATTGACATACCTGCTCACACACATACCCCGCAGCACGCTCCATCAACAGCAAAGACGGGATACCCAATGTTTCCATCAGGTATCCCTCATAAGTACGCATTTCTTCTGCTGTAACGATCTGTTTCATGATCCTTCCCGTATCCAAAAATAGTTTAATTTTCCGAATTTTGGGTATTTTCCGGTGTTTTTTCTTCTGCCGGTCTGGAGGGTGTTGACGCAGCACTCTGCCCCGCCGGTTTTACCACATGCTCCACTTCCGGATTGTATTTCATATCAAAGAGGTCGATCACATCCGGTCCGAAGATATCATGCATATAGCTATACATCTGCTGGTTTTTCAATTCGCATTCCTGCTTACGCACTACATTCTTCTTCAATTCCACCCGGATATTGGCGATCCAGTCGGCGATCTCATTGATCTGCTGTGTATTCTCCGCGATCACCGTATAGCAGATCTCCATGGTCTCCAGCATCAGATCACTGTTGACCGCATCGATCTCTCTTGGCAGATCCAGCAGTTCATCCTGATACTCTTCCATCTGCTTGTTCAGTGCATTGATCTGAGCCGAATACTCTTCCTGCTTTTGCTTTCCGCCCTCTTCATCCATGGCATTGACGATCTCATCCCGCAGCTTGGCCTTTGCTTTATTGATCGCCTTCAGATCCGTATTGATCTTTCCCTGGCGTTTCAATAAGCTTTTGAGCTGTTCTTCCAGTTCCTGCATATGCGGAGTATGTTCGATCCCCGCCATCAGCTTGTACCACTTATTGTCCAGAGATATGATCGGCAGTTTTTTCCCTTGTAACGCGGGTCGAAATACTTCGTCAGATCTTGCCATAGTTGTCCTCGCTTTATGCCTCCAGGGTCTTACGGATCTCTTTAATAAATGCTTCGCTGTTCAGTACGGTTACATCCTTCAGGGAGGTGATCAATGCCAGATCCTTGGTCATGCGGCCGGATTCGATGGTGGCAATGGTTGCTGCTTCCAGACGATCTGCAAAATCGCACAGTTCTTTTGTACCATCCAGCTCACCGCGCTTTCTGAGTGCGCCGGTCCATGCAAAGATCGTAGCCACAGAGTTGGTCGAAGTCTCTTCTCCTGCCAGATGCTTGTAGTAATGACGCTGTACGGTACCATGTGCTGCTTCATATTCGTAAACACCTTCCGGAGATACCAGCACGGATGTCATCATTGCCAGAGATCCGAAAGCAGAGCTTACCATATCGCTCATTACATCTCCGTCATAGTTCTTGCAAGCCCAGATGAATCCGCCTTTTGCTTTCATCACACGCGCTACCGCATCATCGATCAGCGTATAGAAATATGTGATGCCGGCCTGTTCAAACTTCTCTTTGTATTCGTTATCAAAGATCTCCTGGAAGATATCTTTGAAGTTATGATCGTATTTTTTCGAGATCGTATCCTTGGTTGCAAACCATACATCCTGCTTCTGATCCAAAGCATAATTAAAGCAGGATCGTGCAAAGCTGGAGATGGACTTATCGGTATTGTGGATACCCTGCAGGATCCCGGCTCCCTTAAACTCCTGGATCAGTTCCTTCTGTACAGTACCATCTTCGCCTTCAAATACCAGATAGCCCTTTCCTGCCCCCGGCACTTTGATCTCCACATTCTTATACACATCACCATATGCATGTCTTGCCAGGGTGATCGGCTTTTCCCAGTTGCGTACGCACGGCTCAATGCCTTTTACCATGATGGGCGCACGAAATACGGTTCCGTCCAGAATAGAACGGATGGTACCGTTCGGGCTCTTCCACATTTCCTTCAGATCATACTCTTTTACTCGTGCTGCATTCGGCGTGATTGTAGCGCACTTTACGGCTACGCCGTATTTCTTGGTCGCATTGGCGGAATCAACCGTCACCTGATCATCCGTCTCGTTTCTGTGCTTCAGTCCCAGATCATAGTACTCTGTTTTCAAGTCAATGAACGGAAGCAGCAGTTCATCCTTGATCATCTTCCAGAGGATACGGGTCATCTCATCCCCATCCATCTCTACCAACGGTGTTTTCATTACAATCTTCTCAGCCACAACTTTATTCTCCTTTATTTTATTATTTTTCTAAAAATTTATTCGTTCATTCAAACACGCCGTCTGCCACATGCTTAACGCCTGCCGGCAGTGCCGGTGTCTGTTCGCTCCCCTTATACCCGATCAGCACACCGTCACCTACGATCAGGAAATCCGATGTGTTCGGATCCTTTTCCCAATTTTGATACCACGGGGTATAAATAAAGGCATTTTTTCCGATGCTGGTAACCGTTGTCGGTATACTTACCTCCGTTAACTGATCGCAATGATAAAAGGCGCCTTCTCCGATGCTGGTCAGCCCCTTCGGTAATGCTGCTTTGTTGATACCGCTTCTGGCAAATGCAAACGCACCGATCTTCTGTACTGTTGCAGGGAAGGTAAAGGATGTCAGTGTCAGATCCAGATAGTGTGCATGATCTGCGATCTGCTTATTGTCATCCGACGGTACCGGTGTTGCCGTTGGCATCGGTGTAACCGTCGGCACGGATTGTGAAGCATCGATCACATTGAAATTATCCACCATAACATAGGCTCGGTCCGATACAACAGGCGCATTTCCCAGCACCACACCATCATAGGTCACACGCAGGCCGTCATGCTGCTCTCCGGAAGCCGTGTTCGGCGAATAAGTACCACCATTACCGGATGTATCCGTATCGTTATTGGCTGCAGATACAGAATCGTTCAGCCCCCCGTCCTCCGTTACGGTCTGTCGCGGGACATCGGCTTCGTTTTCTTCGATGCGTATCGTATATACCAGAGCCTCACTGGTCAGATATTCATATTTTTCTGCATAATCTGCTGCTTTGGATGTAGAGGAACATATCAGATGCAGATCCTCCGGGCATCCGTCAAATGCCGTTTCATGAATTTCTCTCACACTATCCGGAATGACTGCCTGCACCAGATTTCCACAGCCGGAAAATGCCTTTAATCCGATACGGTTGGTCGGGATCTGCATGGTGACACTCATCAAACCCTTACAATTCGTAAAAGCATATTCCGAAATCTCGGCAATTCCCGGGATGGTCACCACTTGTAAACGATCACACCCCCAGAAACTGTTGGGACAGATCTCTTCCACTGTACCGGGTACCGTATAAGCGCCCGAAGGACTTCCCGCACAATACTGATATAGCTTGGTCATACCGGCATTGTACAATGCATGCCCATTTGCGATCAGATTCTGATTTCCGCTGCTGACATTAATATAGGACAGCATATCACAGTCGGCAAAAACACCATTGCCCATCTCCCGTACACCGGCACCGATATAAACATTATTCAGAGCAGAACACCCCATAAATGCCGCATCTCCCAGTGTTTCCACCGAATCCGGAATGGATACGGAACGCAATTCACTACAGCCTTCAAAAGCATTGGAACCGATACTTTCTACCGTAGCCGGAATTGTAATCTGTTCCACCACCGTATTCCCACGAAAAGCATCGCTATAGATTTCCTTTACTCCGGTGGGAATGATCACCGAACGATCCGTACCGTTATAGGAATAAAGCACACCGTTTACAGTATTAAAATCCGCGGCGGAGGCCTGGGACCGGTAAATGCCGCCGATCAGCAGCGTCAAAACCACTGCCGCAGCCGGTATCAGCAACCACTTCGCTTTCTTCATCGGTCATAACCTCCTTTCATATACTAACCGGAATTTTAACTCTAAAACCTGTTTTATTTCTTTCTTGCATTCGGCACCGGTTTCTTATCTTTCCACAAGAACAATATGCAGGACAAAGATAACATACCCGCAGATAAGAACCACTTCGGCGCAATGCCGTCACCGGTCTTCGGCGTGATATCCGATACACCGCGTACCAGATTCTGGGTATCCACATAAATCGTGTACGGTGAGAAATGTGTTGCCGTAAAACGCATACAAGGTACACCGTCAATGGTGGTATACTGTACAGCCAGAGGCTCCACTTGTCCGTTTGCGATGGCTGCTGCTTTGTTATTGCCGGCATACGATGTCAGCTGATCCGGTATGGGCAATGTGATCGTTACCGCCAGGTTATTGGCATTGGTCACCAGTCTGGTTCCGGTCGAATCATACAGTGAGATGTCAAAGCCCACATACTTCAGATCCTGGAACCGGCTGCCATACGCATTTCTCAACGCCTGTTCTACCGCTGCGGATGCTGCCGCAGAATCGGTCACCTTGACCACAAAATTATCCGTCGAACCAGCCACGCTTGCCGTACCCAGATTCTTATTGTTATTATCAATGGTTTCCGATGTGATCCGCACTTCCGTTCCGTTGTTATCCCCGGATGTCTGCGTCTTGGTATTGTTATTGGAAGT
>JAFXQR010000110.1 GCA_017526985.1 Lachnospiraceae bacterium | reverse complement strand
TAGGTGATATAGCCGCAAAACAGCCCATCCCCGGCATCCCCGCTCAGGGACACCGTCACCTGCGACTTTGCCAGCTTACTCACCAGATAGGTGGGAATCTGGGAACTGTCCGCAAAGGGCTCTCCGTACATTCCCGGGATCTGCGGGATCACATCCTGCAGTTCCTTTTCCGATACATACTGTTCAAAATGCTCCGTACCAAGGTGCTTCGCGATCGCCTTGGCTTCCGGTGCCTCATCATATTTCTTATCATCAAAGCCGATGGAGAAAGTCTTCACCCTCCCCTTCGCCAGACTGCTCATCAACGCCACCACCGTAGCGGAATCCGTCCCGCCGGACAGATAGGCCCCCAGCGGCACATCCGAGACCATCTGCTTCTCCACGGATCGCAGCAGCCGGGTCTCCAGCTCATCCACTGCTTCCGTAAAGGTTCCGTTAAAAGGCTGCCCTTCCGCTTTTTTCATCACCTCTGCGGCATCATAGTACAGTTCCGTTTTTTCTTTGTCCTGTGCAAGCGGCAGACTCAGCAGTTCTCCCGGGCGCAGCTTGCAGATGCCTTCGTAGATCGTCGCCGGTGCCGGAACATAACCGTAATACTTCATATAGGCCGGCAGCACATCCCTGCGGATCTCCCCCGCAAACCCGGGAAAGGCCCGGATGGCTCCCAGCTCCGATGCAAAGACAAACTTCCCCCGGATCCTGCCGTAATAAACCGGCTTTTCACCGTATCGGTCACGCATCAGGTACAGAACCTTCTCCTGCCGGTCAAAAAGCGCGATCCCAAACATCCCCTGCGCCATCTGCAGTGTCGGCCGCACCCCGTAATGACAGAAAGCATTCAGCAGGATCTCCGTATCGGAAGTACCGCGGTAGGTATCCGAAAAACCATCGACCTCTTCCATCTTTTTCTTCAGCTCCGCCGCATTATAGATCTCGCCGTTAAAGACGATCACATAGCGTCCGTCCTGCGATTGCATAGGCTGCATGCCATTGGCTGACACATCCCGGATCGCCAGGCGCCGAAATCCAAAAGTCAGCCCGCTGTGTTCATCCAGCCACGCCTCTCCCGCATCCGGTCCCCGGTGATAGATCCGCTCCATCATCCGTTCAATTGTCTCTCTCCGATGCGGCGCATCATCGATAAAACCAGCGATCCCGCACATAGCCTCTCCCATTATCACATTATGTCAACATAATACCACAAAACACCAAAAGCCACAAGGGCGACAAAAAACAGCGCCCCAAAGGGACGCTGTTAAATGAACCTGTCAAAAATGAATTATTCTGCTGCCGGAGCTTCTTCCGCCTCGCCCTCACCCAGAAGGTCATCATAGCTGGTTTCTACATCTTCTACATTATCTTCGTAGTTATACTTTTCTACATTCTTGGTGATAAAATCGTTGAATACATTGTCCAGGTTCTGATAACCGTAGTATCTGTAGGCCAAGGTTCCCCACCAACCATTATCGATACCGGTATCGTAATTCCAGGATGCATACGGCTTGTTGTAGTTGCTCAGATCCAGAGACTGTGTTCCGTCTGCAAGGATCATCAGATTGTAGAAGGTAACGGTATAGTAATCGGTAACGATACCCTTGAAGCTGCCATTGCTATTACCACAATCCAGCAGGCAGTCCACCTTATATACCATGGTGATCTGGTTCTTATTGGAAGAAGAAACACCTGCCTTCGGGGTCATGAAATAGTTACCGATATAGGTTGCTCCTGCCAGTGTTGCTTCCTCTGCCCAGTCGGATGCCACATAGGTATTGATGATATCTTCGCACTGTTTCTGCATCTTTCCAAGTGTTTCGTCAGAAATCTCTGCTGCAGACATTGCATAAGAAGGCAGACCTTCTACTGTGTATTCCTTCTCGGTAACCGTCGGGATCATACCATAATTCTCTACACAATACTTCACAACATCATCGCCATAGGCACTCACGGTGATCTTTACCGTATCTCCGTTGGACAAGCCCTCCGTCTTGTCAAATTCATAGTTCAGACGCGGATTGGTACCGGAAACACTGTTTTCCACACTGATACGACCATCCGGAGCCGTACCGGTGAAGCTTACATTGTAGCCGTCGAACGGATCAAATGCCTGTGCTTCCTGCAGACCTTCTACGGTACCTGTGATATCGCTATAGGTCAGTTCTACCTTGAAGTATTCCTGGATCTGCTCGTCATCAATATCCCATTTAAAAGTAACTTCATCGCCGTTAGACAAGCCTTCGCTCTTATCCAGCTCCCCCTTCAGGAAGGTTGCCAGCAGTTCCGGCTCGCTCTTGCCAAGATTCATAGCTGCCGCTGCTTCCTTCATTTCTTTACGGTCTTCTTCGCCCTCTTTGGTCAGCTTCAGGCTGTCCTCGAAATCGCGCTCGAAATGTTTGTAATCAAACTCATAATGCGCCGTACCAATGGTGTCGTAGCCTTCATACTTCAGTTCGACATACTCATCCAGATTGATCTTTGTCTTGCCGCAGCCGGTCAGCGCTACTGCTGCCATAGCGCCCGCAGCGACAACCAAAAACTTCTTTTTCATGTTCCGTCCCCTTTCTTATTAAACATGCATCGGAAATAAACAACACGAAAAAATCTATCATCATTCCCCACATTTGTCAATATTTTTCAACCAGCAGTATAATGCTTTTACATTGTCAGTTTTGTGTAGATTCGCTCCAGGAGTCGTGCCTGCGCTGTCACATCAAAGCCGTTTTCGCATAGGATTTTATAATAGTTTTCCGTATCCGTTTTTGTTTTTTCGTATAACGCCATCGCTGCCCGTGCCCATTCAGCAGAGTTTTTCTGCAATGACATACACTCTACCAACGGAGTCACCGCCACCTGCCTGGTCACGGTATCGCTCATCAGTACCGGTACCCCTGCGGCCTGGGCTTCCACCACAGTACCGGGCAGCCCCTCGTAATGGGACGGGAAGACCATCAGATCCATGGCGCGATAATAGGCTGCCGTATCCTTCTGCATCCCGGCAAAGATCACCTGATCGGATATCCCGAGCTGCGAGGCTTTCTCTTTTACCATAGGCAGCATGTCGCCATCACCTACCAGCAGCAATCGTGCATCTTTCTTTTGTTTCAGGATCTCCCGGAATACCTCCAGCAAAAACTCGTGATTCTTCGCATAATGGAACCGCCCCACATGGCCGATCACAAAAGCATCCTGCAATCCGTATTTTTCCTTTACTGCTGCCGCCTCTTCTTCCGAAACCGATTGATACTGCGCCAGATCGATCGCATTCGGCAGGATCCTCACCTTTCCCGCCTCATACATCTGCTTTCCGAAAACGGAGACCGCCGCCTCCGAAGAGCATGCAAAACATACATCCGTCTTTTTATACAAATCCCGGCGCAGCCACTTTGTCAGCGTCCCTTTCAGCCCCGGATCCACGCCGGCACTGCGGGCGTGCGCGATCGTACATTTCACGCCATGTTTCTTCGCAATGGGCAGATAGATCGCTGCCGTACTGGTCATATGTCCCTGCACGATATCGATCTCCGGATGCTCCGCAAAAAAAGCATTCAGCGCTTTGCAGAAACTGAAATAATTGTAGATCTTAAACCTCGGCTGCAGGCGATAAACATGACTGCCCCGTTCTTCGATCTCTTTGTCGTAATGCTGCTCCCTCGGATTGAACACCAGAAAATCATAATGCACTTTTTTCGGATCGATATGGCGCAGCAGATCCATGATGCGGCTCTCCGCACCACCCATGACCATTTCACCGATCACCTGTAAGACTACGATCTTTTTCCCGAGCATCCTGTTCTCTCCCGCCTATAATTTCGCTACCACTTTTTTGCCTGCTGCCATCCCGTATTCTCCCAACGCTTCCAGGAGATTGCGTTCTTTTGCCGGCAGTTCCGTCAACGAATGGTAGTCCAGGATGCGTTCCCTTTGATTTGCGAACAGATCCTCGTACCAGCGAAATTCCTCTTCCGACATATCCCAGGTATGCACCACAAAGGTCGTCACGCCGTTTTCCTTTTTCAGTTCCTGCTTGCGCAAAAAGGAGATGGGCAGAAATGTCAATCCCTCCCGAAGGTAGGGCGCATCACCGAAGCCATCCGTCACATAACGGAAGCCACACTCCTTCAGCGCACGCAGCGTATTTTTATCAAAGCTGTGTCCCGGAGCCATAAAGATCTCCGGCCGCATCCCCAGTTTTTCCAGACACCGCAGACCCTGTTCCAGTTTTTCTTTTTGCTTTGCATACGCCACACCGGCATATTCTGAAAAGTCGTTCAACGGAAACAGACCGCCCTGCTTCGTTACATAAACATGGTCATACCCATGCATCGCGATCACCCAGCCTAGCTTCTGCTTTGCATCCAGCCAGTCTTTATAGGCAGCCTCGTCATCAAACGCCGGATTCCGTGATCCGTCCGCGCCTTCCAGCTTCGGATCTTTATTCTCCGGCACCACCCCGATCAAAGGGCAGATCTCATATTTATCCAACATCTTCTCGAACCGATGAAACTTCACCCAGTCCATTTCCGGCGTAATATCATCGATACGGATCGCAATCTTTCTCATACGGTTTCCTTTTATATTCAAGAACGTTTTTATAAAACAAAAGGACGGTTCTCCGGCTCATTGCGAGCCAAATAAACCGCTCCCTTTGGCAAATCCCATTATACCGTTTTTCTTACAGTGTCGCAAGTTTGATTTGATCGCGAAAAATCTACTCTTTTTCAATATCGCTTTTTTTAGAAAATCCTGCAATTCTTTTTCTATATCACTCATATACACCCTTTCCTGCCGCGCATATCCTCACAAGTACTTGACGATAGTAAAGTTCTTGAATTTGTAATGTCAAATTGCTTTACTATCGTCAAGTATATTTATTCTTTGAACTATTGTCAGCAATACTACAATATGATACAATTCGCACTTGTGAAATGTAGTATATCGCAAAGAAACAGGAGCGTAACGATATGAGTTTATCCGTATTGCTGCAACAGATGGGTGTGATATTGATCCTGGTATCCATCGGGATCATGCTGCAGAAAAAAGATGTGATCGATACGAAGACATCGAAGAAACTGTCTGCCATTGTGGTAGATGTATGTAATCCGGGACTGATCATGGCGTCGATCCTATCCGGCGGACTGACGGCAACGCATCAGGATCTGCTGACTGCGATCGCACTGGGTGCAGGATTTTACGCCCTTCTGGTGATGCTTGGATTTGTGCTGCCACGGATCCTGCGGGCTGAGCCGGATAACCGCCGTTTCTATAACCTGATGACCGTATATACCAACTGCGGTTTCCTGGGCATCCCGGTGGCCCGCGCCATCCTGCCGCCCAACGCGATCCTGTATGTGATCGTCATAAATATTTTTTACAGCCTGCTATTTTATACCCACGGTCTGATCGTCCTGCGCGGCAAAGCCCAAACAGAAAAGACCAATCCCGTAAAGAGCATCTTAAATCCCGGAACGATCATGGCAATGCTCAGCCTGCTGGTCTTCTGGTTTGATATCACCCTGCCGCCACTGCTGGCAAATACCATCGAATATATCGGCAACGCCACCATCTTTTTGTCCATGGCGCTGCTGGGTGTCAATATCGCCCGCTCCAAGCTGCTGGATGCAGTAAAGGACCTGCGCATCTGGGGTTATATCCTGCTACGTATGATCTTTGTACCGGTGGGTATCGTCTTCTTTATGCACAGCCTGCACTTTGATACGACTGCCACACTGGCGATGTGTCTGATGGCTGCATGTCCGGTGGGCAATCTGCCCATGATCCAGGCCGAAAAGACCGGCCAGGATACACGGATCCTGTCCTCCGGCATCGCGGTGACTACGGTAGTATCCCTGCTGACCATCACGGTGCTGATGTCGGTCTTTTCGTAAATACATACTCCAATCCGACCGACGCAGAATTTCTTACTTCAGATCTTCTTTGTACCACTCGATCGCCAGCTTGATGCCCTTGGCAAAATCGTAATCCGGATCGTAACCGAGCAGTTTCTTCGCCTTGCTGATATCCGCATTGGAATGCTTGATATCCCCCGGGCGGTCCGGTCCGAAGTGCGGTTCCACATCACAACCCAGCGCTTCACACAATGCGTGATAGATGTCGATCAGATACTCCCTGCCGCCATAGGCGATGTTGTATGCCTGTCCTGCTGCTTCCGTGGGTGCCAGACAGGCCTTTAAGTTAGCTTCGATCACATTGTCTACATAGGTAAAGTCTCTCGACTGCTTGCCGTCACCGTTGATGGTAGGCACTTCGCCATGCAGCAGCTGGCGGATGAAACGCGGGATCACGGCTGCATATGCTCCGTCCGGATCCTGGCGGCGTCCGAATACATTGAAATAGCGCAAGCCATAGGTATCCAGTTTGTAAAGACGATAGTAAAGCTTGCCGTATTCCTCGCAGGCACGCTTGGTCAGCGCATAGGGCGAGAGCAGATTGCCTTCCTGTCCTTCCACCTTCGGCAATACCGGATGGTCTCCGTAAACAGAAGAGGAGGATGCGTAAACAAACTTCTTCACGCCGTTCTGACGCGCCGCTTCCATCATATTCAAAGTGCCGCGGATATTGTTCTCTTCATAAAAGAGCGGCATCTCGATACTGCGGGGCACGCTTCCCCAAGCTGCTTCGTTCAATACATAGTCCACACCTTCGCAGGCTTTCATACAGGTATCCAGATCTTTGATATCCCCTTTGATAAAGGTGTAGCCCTCGCGGTCTTTCAAAAAATCCACATTCCGCTGCTTGCCGGTGGACAGGTCATCCAGGCAGCGCACCTGATACCCCAGATCCAGGATCGCTTCGCAGATGTTCGAACCGATGAAGCCGGCGCCTCCGGTCACCAAAAACACACTGTTTTCGGGAAATTCTAAGTTTTTGAAACCCATGGTATTACAACCTCCAATATAACCAATTCTTATCTTCACTATAAGCGCCACGGTCCAGGATGCCCTTCAGATCCAGCAACACTTTTGTTTCGTGTGCTGTATTGTAGAAGGCTGCAATCTGCTCCTGAGTCAGTGCCAGGAACTGTGTATGGGAAACGGCGATGATCACCGCATCCATGCCCTGCACATCACTCATCTGACCAAATTCGATGCCGTACAGCCGCTTCGCTTCCGCCGCATCCGCTGCCGGATCCACCACCAGCGGGGTGATGCCGTATTCCTTCAGCTCGCGATAAATATCGATCACCTTGGTATTGCGGGTATCCGGACAGTTCTCCTTAAAGGTAAAGCCCAGGATCGCTACCTTTGCATCCTTCACAGCAATGTCCGCTTTGATCAGGTTCTTCACCAGACTCTCCGCCACATAATGGCCCATATCGTCATTGATCCGGCGGCCGGAAAGGATGATCTGGCTGTGATAGCCCAGCTGCTCTGCTTTATAGGTCAGATAGTAGGGATCCACGCCGATGCAGTGTCCGCCCACGAGGCCCGGATAAAACTTTAAGAAATTCCACTTGGTGCCGGCAGCATTCAATACCGCCTGGGTATCGATCCCCATCCGGTGGAAGATCATGGACAGCTCATTCATAAAGGCGATATTGATGTCGCGCTGGCTGTTCTCGATCACCTTGGCAGCTTCCGCTACCTTGATGGATTCCGCACGGTATACTCCGGCTTCCACCACCAGCTCGTAAATCTTTGCTACGGTATCCAGTGTCTCCGCATCCATACCGGAAACGATCTTGGTAATGGTCTCTAAGCGATGCACCTTATCCCCCGGGTTGATACGCTCCGGTGAATAGCCGATCTTGAAATCCACACCGCACTTCAGTCCCGATTCCTTCTCCAAGATCGGTACACAGATATCTTCCGTAACGCCCGGATACACGGTGGATTCAAACACCACGATGCTGCCTTTGGTCAGGTTGCGTCCCAGGATCCGGCTCGCTCCTTCTACCGGGGTCAGATCCGGTGTGTGATCGTCATTGACCGGTGTGGGTACCGCCACGATATGGAATTTGGCTTCCTTCAGTTTGGTCTCATCTGCCGTAAACTCCACTTTCGTCTCACGGATCACATCGTTGCCCACTTCGTTGGTGGGATCGATGCCGGATTTATATAACGCGATCTTTTCCGCATTCAGATCAAAACCAACCACCTTGATCTTTCTCGCAAATGCCACGGCGATAGGCATACCTACATACCCGAGTCCTACCAGTGACAGTTTTTTTTCGCCCGCTACGATCTGTTCATACAGTCCCATTTTTTATTCCTCCAGATAGTCTTTTATCGTTTGGCCAAATTCATCTGCATCTCCCTCCGAGAGCAGGATCACCATCGTTCCGTCGATCACACGCACACAGGATTCCGCCGGCCAGGGTTCCATCTGCGCAAACTCCTCTGTGTGCACCAGTTCCTTGCGCCGCTCGATCTTTGCCCAGGAATGATCCGAAGAAGCAAACCAGTCGATGGCCGAAGAAAAATCCTGCTGTCCGGACAGATACCGCCCGGACACCACTCCCGGCATCATCGGCGCACTGGGCACATATTCCGGCGCCTGATAAAGATTGCCATACAGTGCCACTTCCATGGTATCCGTATACCCCTCCTGCATCTCCATACGATACTGGATGCGGTTCACCAGATTGCGCAGCTGCTCGTTGGCCAGGTGCATCCGCTCATACGCCTGATCCGCGATCACCACGAAGTGTACGCAGATGCAGACCAGCAGCACGGACTGCAGCGTCTGAAGAAAATGTTTCCTCACATATGCCGCGTCTGACCACTGTCCGAAACTTCCGGTATCCTTTGTTGCCTCTTGCCAGAGGATCAACGGCATCAGGTAGATCAGTACCATACTGTAGCACATGATGATGGAGATATAGGATACCCCTTCGGAGATAAAACTGTAAATGTGTGTGACCACCGGCAGCAGCAAAGCCCAGACCAGCATCGCCGCGATGCGCCAGGGCTGCGCAAACAGCTTCCGCTTCCCGCAGATCCATAGGATCAGTGCCACAATGGAAAACAGCAGGATTACATTGGATGTGTTATAAAAATTCACTTCCCAGCGTACCAGGAAAAATCTGGCAAACTCAACATAGGAGGATTTAAGGGCATTCACAAAACGCGACGCCGAATAACCACCGGCCTCGTTCATTCCCATATAATCCGCCATCTTTGTACTATGGAGCTTCCACGCCACATTCATGCCGATCAGGTAGGCCGCCATCGCCGCTGCACCCATGCCCAGGAATCGTCCTGCTATAAGCAGCAGTTCCTTCGGCCTCTTTTCCAGATTCATGAGCATCAGAAGCAGCCACAATAAAAGCAATAGGATCGTGACCGACACATAAGACTGGTACAACCCCATGGCCACAAACAGTGCCGCGCAGCCGCCGGCGATCCCCTTCCACCCCTTCACACGGATCACCAGAAATGCCGAAAGCACCGAGCACATCATACCGAAGAAATAACCGTCTGCCGTATACATATAGGCAAAGGTGCCGGTGATCACGGGATTCACCACCAGGATGGCTCCCGTCAGAGCGCAGCCAACGCTTCCTTTGATATCAAAGAGTTCCACGATCATGACCGCTGCCAGCGCGATACACAGGATCGAGACAACACCGATCACCCAAGTGGTTTCATAATTGCCGCGGAAGGTTTCCACAAACGGCAAAAAGAAACGCCCGATGGCCACCGTCCAGCCTACCGAGATCGTCTTCATATAATTCCAGGAATCGTGACAATAAAACTTATTTGTCAAACGAAACCCATGTGCCAATACCCCAAAGAGTACGGTCATCAGGAAAACGGCTTTTCTTCTGTTTTTCCAAAAATCACACTGCAATACCGGAACTGCTCCTTATTTCACCGACTCTGTTTTATCACTTTTTCCGTTCAGATACAACAACAATCCGCTGCTGTAGAAAAACGAAAAACAGATCACATACGCGGGATGGCACAGCCACTCCGTCATCATCGCCACCATATAGACCGCGCTCATCAACAGCGGAAAGACCAGCGTCTTCCGCATAGAACGCCGCTTCCAATACATCCACACCGCACAGACAAAGGATCCGACCACCAGCACTGCATAGGCCAGTCCCACCGGTATCCCATACTGATAACACATCTGCAGATAACTGTTATGCGCATGATAGATGATGCTGCCGTCCTCAGTCTCAATATGCCCCGGATAATGCCCTTTCAGGGAGATCCGCATGATATATGCCGCCCAGATCTCCGTGCGGCCATTGGTCACATCCCTTCCTTCATCAATCTCCACGGTCTGATCCTGTCCGTCAATGCCGCCTTCTCCGTGGCCGAAATCCACCATGATGCCCCATTTGCCCAGAGCCAGGCGCAGGAATTCCGTGATCGAAGTGTATTTCCATGAATCCACCGGGTCATCCTTGACGATGCGGCGCTGGGGATTGTATTCCGCATACAACGCCACCGGATCATTTACATGTGCCGGCACATAACGCAGCAGCAGGTAGCCCGGATAAGCCGCCAGGATGAGCAATACCACTGCCAGTCCGTACCGCAGCACCACCCTGCCCTTATTCCGCTCCGTCAGCAGCCGCAGTACAAAAAGCACAAAATAGGCAAATAAAAGTCCCAGAATGGTGGTCCTGGTATAGTTGTAGATGATCAGTACGCCGGTCCATACAAAAGCGATGTAATTCACGATCAACGCCAAAGAGCGTTTCTTCGGATCTTTTTCTTTTCTCGCTCCGGCGACCCTGCCGGCCATCGCCGCCGACACGCAGGCCAGATAGCCGCCGGCCATATTGGAATTGGAAAAATAGGTCAGGTAGCGTTCCGTATCATACGGCCGATGCCAGAGACACTGATAGCTCACATATAACAGTGACAGCAGCATCCCGTCCAAAAATGCTTTCAAAAACACTTCCGTGCATTTCTCTGCCTTCGCCATCGACAGCATATAATAGAACGGCCCGATGCCGATCACAAAAAAGCCGGCATAAAAATAACCCGGATTGCAGATCGTCATCAATACCGCAAACACCAGATAGACCAGCCACAAGATCTTCCGCATCTGCAGGCGTCTCTTACCATCTTTCTTCTCCGGCAGCAGTGCCTTCATTCTCTCCGGATGCCGGATCAGATCCCGCAGGATCGCAATAAAGACCAGCCCCCAGATCATGATCACCAGCTTGCCCAGACGGATGATATCCACAAATTCGTAGTTGCACAGATCCGGGATCCAGTGTTTTTCATACGCCACATGGGTTCCCAGATAGCAGACCGGCAGCCAAATGCCTGACCAGATCGTCAGCCAGAACTGTACCGGAAGCCCTGCCAGCACCATACCGCCAAAAGCGATACAGAACTTACGGAAGGCCACCGCCTGCCCGTAATTGTCTCCCGCATTCATAAAGGCGATCCCGGAGCAGATGGCAAAATAGATGCAGGCCACCAGCACCGGCCGCCGCCAGACTGCTTCCTCGATCAGTTTTGTTTTACACCACCCCAAAAGGTCTTTTGAGGACTGCTTCTCTGTACTCATGCGTTATCCGAATCTGCCGTATCTGTTTTCTTCACGATCTGCTTGATGATATACTGCGGCGAACGGTTCATACTGATATAAATCCGCCCCACATATTCACCGATCAGCCCCAGCATGATCATGATCATCCCGCCGAAAAATACCAAGATTGCCGCCAGGGACGCAAATCCCATCACACGGTCCGGCAATACAAAATGCTGGATGATGATCACGATGCCGTAAATGAATCCGGCCAGCGCACTGATCACACCCATGACCGTTGCGATCCGCAAAGGCTTTACCGAAAACGAAGTAAAACCGTTCATCCACAGCCCCAAAAGTTTCTTTAGAGTGTAACCGGACTCGCCCACCTCACGGTTCCGGTGGTTGATGTCCACATTGACGATATTCTTCGTCGCCCGCAACACCAGACCGATCACATAGGGATAGGAATTCTCATAGCGGATCATATCGTCCACAATATAACGCTTGGCCGCGAAATAGCTGGAAACATACAAAGTCTTTGGCTTATCCAGCATCACTTCTGCCATCTTTTCATTGACATAGCTGCCGAAATTGCGGAACAGCGAGTGTTTCTTATGCGCGTAACGGGCATAGGCTACATCCGCCCCTTTCTCCAAAGCTTCCAGCAGTTTATCCGCCTCATTTGCCGGTGTCTGTCCGTCATCATCCAGGCAGATCACGATATCGCCTTTGGTCTGGCGCATTCCTGCCATCAATGCAGAATGCTGGCCAAAATTGCGTGCAAAGTCGATGGCCGTGATGCGCGCATCCTCCAGCGCCAGCCCTTTGATCACATCAAAAGTCTCATCCGGGGAACAGTCATTCACCAGGATGATCTCATAATCATATGTTGTGAGAGAGCTCATCTTCTCCCGGATCTCTGCCACCACATCGCCGATGGTCTGCGCCGAGCGATAGCAGGGGATCACATAACTGATCATTTGCATACTGTATCCTTCGTAATTGTTCAGAATCTGCCGGTTCTTCCGGTTACCTTTCTTTTTTCATAAAGACGATCTCTTT
>JAFXQR010000109.1 GCA_017526985.1 Lachnospiraceae bacterium | reverse complement strand
TGAGTATGCCCACCAGGATGATCATCGCGATATCGACAATGCGGCTGAAATTGGCACATACAAAAGCCGTAAGTGCCATCGCGGCTATCGACAGCAATATCTCACCAACATAAACATCATATCCGAATATAGTATAGAGTTTTCCGAATTTGAACATACTGCCAAGAAAGATGCGTCCAAATAAAGGGAGCGAAGTGATATTCGCCCACAGTATCGCGAGATATGTCATAAGAAGGAACCACGCCGTAAGGAAGCCGTAATCATAGCCAAGCACTTCTTTTGCAAAGCTGTAAGTGCCACCTGCTTCGGGATACATTCTCATCAGATACGCATAGCTTTGGCTGATGATAAACATGACCAGGCCACCAAGTACAAGCCCTATAACGCTTCCTGCCGGCCCTGCCTGCGCAAGATATGTATTACATGTAACTACAAGCGCTCCCCATCCTATACTGGTTCCTATCGAAAAAGCCAATGCCGCCGGCATTGACATATGCTTATTAAACTTATTTTCACTCATATGACAGATCCTTTTTTTGAGTTTTATTTATAGTAAGTGCCAAAATCCTTTTCATTTTGTCGTTTATTGCGCTTACTATTATTTCAGTTATAGCACTACAATAAATAAAACACAATTATTTATCTTGCAGATACGCTGCATCACAGACCATCTTCCCTTGAACGGGATATTCTGAGCACTATTTGGAAAGAATAGTAGAAATCGCCCCGTCTTCATATAAAAAATCCCTACAAAGCCGTTATCTAAGGGCTTTGCAGGGATTAAGGAACTATTCAAGCTCAATCGTTCCGGGCGGTTTGCTCGTCAGGTCGTAGAATACGCGGTTTACGCCGCGGACTTCATTGATGATCCTGCTCATTATCTTTTGCAAAACATCAAACGGGATCTGGGCTGCTTCCGCAGTCATAAAGTCGATAGTCTTAACGGCGCGCAGGGCGACCGCATAATCATAGGTGCGCTCATCACCCATAACACCGACAGACTGCAGATTGGTCAGCGCCGCATAGTACTGATCCGGCATCCAGGACGGATTGAAATTGCGGGCACGGTCGAAGATCTCATCCGGTGTGCTTCCGGAAGCCTTTCTCTCACCGATGTGTTCGTTCTTCCATTCTTCGGCTGCCTTTGCGATCTCTTCACGGTAAATATAGTCTGCCTCCTGTACGATGCGTACCTTCTCAGCAGTCACTTCACCGATGATACGAATACCGAGACCCGGTCCCGGGAACGGCTGACGGAATACCAGATGCTCCGGAATGCCCAGCTCCAGACCTGCCTTACGCACTTCATCCTTAAACAGATCGCGCAGCGGTTCGATGATCTCCTTGAAATCCACAAAATCCGGAAGACCACCGACATTGTGGTGCGACTTGATCACTGCGGATTCTCCACCAAGTCCTGATTCTACCACATCCGGATAGATCGTGCCCTGCGCCAGAAAATCCACCTTGCCGATCTTCTTTGCTTCTTCTTCAAATACACGGATAAACTCTTCGCCGATGATCTTGCGCTTGCGCTCCGGCTCGGTCACACCGGCCAGTTTGCCGTAATACCGCTCCTGCGCATTCACGCGGATAAAGTTCAGATCAAAATTACCCTTCGGCCCGAATACTGCCTCTACCTCATCCCCTTCATCTTTACGCAACAGACCGTGATCCACAAATACACATGTCAGCTGCTTGCCGATGGCTCTGGAAAGCAGGCCTGCTGCCACGGAAGAATCCACGCCGCCGGAGAGTGCCAGCAGCACTTTGCCGTCGCCCACTTTTTCCTTGATTGCCTTAACAGTGCTCTCTACAAAGGCATCCATCTTCCAGGTGCCGCTGCAGCCGCAGATGTTGCGTACAAAATTCTGCAGCACCTTCGTTCCTTCCAATGTATGCAATACTTCCGGATGATACTGGATCAGATAGAGATTTCTCTCCGTATTCTCAGCTGCTGCCACCGGGCAGTTCGCCGTATATGCAATAGATGTAAATCCCGGAGCCAGTTTGGAGATATAGTCGTTATGGCTCATCCAGACCTGCGTCACTTTTGCATTTTCTTCCGGAAACATCGGTCCGGTCACACTATCATATTTCAGATACTTTCCGCAGGACTTTTCGTCTTCGGTGATGGCGCCGCCGAAAGTCTCGTTGCAGTCCAGCGCAAACCCGACACCGTCAAACAGTGCTGTTTTGGTATTGACCAGAGTTCTGGTCTTTCCATACTCACGGTTATCGGCTCTCTCTACCTTACCACCCAGAACATGCGTCATCAGCTGCGCGCCATAGCACAGGCCCAGCACCGGGCAGCCCAGGTTAAAAAGCTCCTCTGTTGCAGAAGGAGCTCCGTCTTCGTATACACTGTTGGGGCCACCGGTTAAGATGATACCCTTCGGGTTCATTGCCTTGATCTCGGCCAGATCCTTTTTATAAGAATAGATCTCGCAGTAAACATTGCATTCACGCACGCGTCTTGCTACCAGCTGGTTGTACTGGCCGCCGAAATCGATCACGATGATCTTTTCACGATCCATGTTGTTTCTCTCCTTTATAAAAACACCTCATCCGGCCTTCGGCCACCTTCCCCTCAAGGGGAAGGCAAGGTGCATAATGCGCTTCTACACTTCCCCCAGGGGAAGGCAAGGTGCATAATGCGCTTCTACACTTCCCCCAGGGGAAGGCAAGGTGTTGTGTTATTGTTTAGAATTCGTATCTTCGCAAAGCCCCGGAAGGGTCTTTACCCATGCAATATCTTCTTCACTGTAGCGGAAACGGCGCTGCTTCTCTTCGTTGACGCCGCCGTCCTGCATACAGCCCGCATACATACGGAACATACCGCCGCGCTTGAAGGCCAGATGCAGCAGCTTTCTACGCTCATCATCGCTCTCCACCCGCACCACATGGCAGGCAAATTTCACCACCAGCGGTTTTTCCTTCTCGGCCTTGCGGTTGCTTAAGTAGTAATGGCACAGTGCTGATTCGGACACATCAAAATCATTGTGGTAACGCTTTGCAAATTCCTTGGTCGCGCGCTCGTCATAATTCACCGAGATCTTTAAGATCTTGTACATATCCCGTCTGGACGGCAGACAGTCTTCCGGCACACAAAATGCCAGGCAATACAGGATCTTGGAGGTGTAGAAAACCTGACGGGAGGCAAATACCTTTTCCGTCACGCGCCGCACCAGGGAAGTATCAGAATAGTTAAACTTCCTTGCTGCATTACGGATCACACGGGTCACACCGGTGATGTACTCCTTCTGCTCGCGCTCGATGATGGCTTCATACATAAGCAATAACGGCTCTGCCTTGACCGAGGTGGCAAAGATCTTCATCAGTGCCCGGTTATCCACGATCATAGAATAGCCTTCGATCTCATAATCATAAGCCGCGATAAAGAATGCCGCGATATTCAGACGCTTCGGGGAACATGCCTTGACCAGCGCTCTCGCGGTCTCCAGATCCGGCGCGATCTCTCTGGGCAGTTCAAAGGAGGTGAACGCCTGCATCTTCAATTCCGCAGGAACATCCGCAGATAAGATGCGCTGTACCTTTTCCTGCATCCCGTCTTCCAGGATATGGTCGAAGCCCTTCTTTTCCGTAAACACACGGGAAAGCACACTGAACAGCTTCTTATCATAGCCGCCTTCCGCCAGATGCGCCGCCATCTCCAGCAGCTCCATCGAAGACATATATCCGGCGATCTTACGGATCTGTGCCGTACCCGGCACCATAGGATCTGCCTGCATCACTGCTTCATCCTTTCTATTCCCCTGTTCTGCCATATCCGTAACCCTCCAATAGAATAACGCGAAAAACAAATAATCATACTAAAGTATAGCATAAAAATCAACAGAATAACAGATTTTTTCATGCTTGTTTTTTTTGAGAAAGAGGACTAAACTAGGCTCTATGATCCAGAATAAGAAAAAAGCTTATGAAATCGATATGTGCAGCGATCCTCTGCTTCCGAAACTGCTGCTCTTTGCCATACCCCTGATCCTTTCCGGCATACTGCAGCTTTTGTTCAACGCGGCCGATATGATCATCATCGGAAAATACGCCGAAACGCCGGAACTGGCCGAACATGGCATCGCTGCCATCGGCGCCACCAGTTCCATGATCAACTTTTTCGTCAATGTCGCCATCGGCATCTCCGTCGGATCCAATGTCACGGTAGCCCGCTACTTCGGCGGCCACCGACCGGAGGATGTGCGCAATGCCGTTCACACCTCTATATTGCTCAGCTTACTCCTGGGCTTTGGTATCGGTGTGATCGCGATCTGTTTTTCCCGTCCCCTCCTGATCCTGATGGGCACCCCTGAAGAAGTGCTCGACCAGGCCAGCCTGTATGTGCGCATCTATTTTGCCGGTCTGCCGGTCATGATGCTCTACAACTTCGGCAGCGCCATCCTGCGGGCCGTGGGAGATACCAAACGCCCGCTCCACTATCTGACGGCTGCCGGCGTGTTGAATGTTATACTGAACTACTGTTTTGTGCGGTTTTTGCATATGAATGTGGAAGGCGTGGCGCTGGCAACCGTACTTTCACAGATACTGTCCGCTTCTCTGGTACTGCGCTGTCTGATAAAGAGTGAGGGCAGCTACCGGCTGAATCTGCGGGAACTGAAGCTTCATCCACACATCGTAAAAAAGATCCTGCGGGTCGGACTGCCGGCCGGAGTGCAGGGAATGATCTTTTCCACTTCGAATATGCTGATCCAGTCCTCGGTCAACTTCTTCGGGCCTACCGCAATGGCCGGAAACAGTGCCTGCATGAACCTGGAGGGCTTTGTATATACTTCCATGAACTCGTTCTACCAGACGGTCATCAGCTTTGTCAGCCAGAATCTGGGAGCCGGCAAATATAAGCGGATCAACAAGATCCTGCTATCCTGCCTGTTGCTGGTGACGATCACGGGCCTGGTGATGGGAAATGCCTTTGTGCATTTCGGCCACGAATTGCTGGGGTTCTATGTAAAAGAGGGGAACGACGCGATGATCGAATATGGCTTAAACCGCATGAAGATCATCATGACGGTCTACTGTCTGTGCGGTATCATGGATGTGTTGTGCGGCGCGATCCGCGGCCTTGGCTACGGGATCATGCCTATGATCGTATCCCTGATCGGGGCCTGCGGCTTCCGTGTACTGTGGATCTTTACCTTCTTTCAGTCACATCATACACTAAAGAATCTGTATATTTCCTATCCGATCTCGTGGGCGATCACGGCAATGGTGCATATCATTTGCTTTATGATCGTGAGGAGGAAGCTTCCGAAAGAGAATAGGGAATAAACCCAAGTATTGCAAGGAATCCTCCGGAAGCGGATCGACAAGTCAACAACCCTCATCCGGCCTTCGGCCACCTTCCCCCTGGAAGGGGGAAGGCAAGAAAAAACTGCGGGTAACCGCAGTTTTTTTGATTGCTTTAGTCGATGATCTGCGGCAGGATGTCGCTGACCTTGCCGTGGATCACGATGTCGGCGTAGCGGTCGGTATAGTGGTCTTCTTTGGTGATCAGCACCAGACGGCCGCCCTTATAATTACCGGTACAGAATTTCACCATATTGTCGTACATATTGGTGCCCAACACCAGGATCAATTCCGCGGATTCACATGCATTTACGGCTTCGGTCATCAGGTCGTTACCGATCTTTTCGCCAAAAAGCAGTACCCCCGGGCGGATCGCACAGCGGCATTCATCACACAAAGGCACGCCTCTCTGGGCACGGACATACTCCAGGTCAAATTTCTTACCGCAGTGCGGGCAGCAATTGTTATGGATGTTTCCATGCAGCTCCACCACATTGGTCAGCCCCACCTGATTGTGCAGACCATAGTAGTTCTGGGTCACGATCTTACGGATCTGGCCACGATCCTGCAGACGCTTCAGATCGTGATATAACGATGCCGCCTGCAGATCCCTGCCGATGATCTCTTTTTTATAAAAGTCAAAAAATTTATCTCTGCGGGCACTGTAATAGCCTACGGACATCATCTCGTCCGGTGACTGATGATACAGCTCCTCTAAACGATAACACTCTCTGGATGACCACAGGTTTTCGCCACCACTTTCGATCACGGTACCGATCCCCAGCATCACCACAATCCGGGAAGATTCCCGCACCATATCCCTTACTCTGCTGATCGTTCCACTCTGATCTGTCATAAGCGCATCCCCCTTTGTTTCTGTATTGCTGTCCGGTCTTTCTATCCGGATTTTATTCCGGATCATTCCTGTGCTCTGGCCCTGCGGCCTTCTGCAGCACCGTAATTAATAAAATGCATATAGTAAGCGGTCCAGTTATTGCCAAGCGCTGCCCGCAGATCCGCGTTTTTGTTGTAATATACCTGCGGATTGAAATTATCACTGCCCTGCCGTCCTTCCGGCATACCACAATTAACAAAGTGCCACAGTGCGCCTTCCGGATCGTTCTGATAAAGTACCCGCACATCCGGATAGCGGTTGATATAGTAGCCAAAATCATACACCAGCGAATAATCGGTGGCGCCGGAGACTTTTGCTGTCGTCACTTCCTGCGATGCATACGGCACTCCGCCGTTCGCCGGGATGGAATACATAGTTGTTTTGCTGCCGTTGCTCGTATACCACACCACCTGGCCATTATAAACGATGGGCTGGCAGTCCGAAAGACATGCCTGGATCGTCTGCACCTGGCTGGTCATCTGCCCGGAGCCGTCTATATACACATAATCCACACGCTCCAGTTCACTTGCACCCTGCTTCACTTCCCACAGCACCACAAACTGCTCACCGCTCAGCTTCACGATATACGGTGTTGACACTGTAAGGGTATCGCCATAGGCATAGCCCGTGGGGAATGCCAGTTTCACCGCCTTGGTGACAAAATTATTCTTGGGCACCGCCGCGATATACACATTATAACTGCCGGAGTTTTCCCCGCCGGGAGTAGTGCGTCCCACGATCAGATCGTACTGCCCGGACACTTCCATACCACCCACACAAGTAAACGGCGAGAAGGTGTCTTCCGCACCATTTAAGCTCATGGCTGTTGCCCGTTTTACCTGGAAGATAAAATTGCCGGCCCCTGCTTTTACATTATAGCGTGAGGTCTGGATTCCTCTCGGGTTGCTCAGACTGTGATCCACCGCCACCAGTTTTTCATCAGACGCATCGATATAGGTGGCTGCCACATTTTCGTATGCGCCATATCCGATCGATACATTGCCCTGCATCTGGATGTGGCTGCGGTTGGACTGCCGCATCGCGATGGTCATCACCGCCTGCCGGTTATCGTAAGTCCTATGGCCGGCGCGTATGTACAGCTCGTCACCGTATTCCGTCATATCGGTATTGCAGCCCTCAAAAGGCACCATCGTATAGCAACTGTTCAAAGACAACGCACCCACGCGGTCCCAGTTTTTGTTGTACTGAACGATACGGATACATTCCAGCTTATTGTCCTTATCCGGATTGTCCTGTCCGAAAAGGACATAATTATAATTCTTGCCAAACCAGCAGCCGCCGAACTTGGGCAGCTCCATCTTTACAAACTTGTGCCCCATGACATTGAACGCCGCATCATAGTACTCGACCATAATGATATCGCCGAAATTTTCCACGCGACTCAGTGTTCCGTCCCCGTTATTGCACAGATAGGACTGCGCGATCTGCTTCTGCTGCGTATATTCATTGTCGTGAATGTTGTTGCTGACCACGCCGGTGGTCACGACAGACGCCGCATCGGACGACAATGATGAACAAGGCGACAACAACATCGTGAGTGATGCCGCTGCCACAATACCATATCTGCCGATTTTTCCTGAAAATACTGATCTCATAAGCACGCAAATCCCCTTATTTACTGTATATTATAACATATTTCGGTCAAAATTAACAGAAAAAACAGGGGAGCGCATCCCCTGTTGTAAATCCATGCTCATCTTATTTCTTCCTGCGAAATACCCACAGCTGCTGGATCTTGTAGCTGACAAAGAACAGCGTGGTATCTACAAGGGGTTTGAGTAGCCATTCAAATCCACCGGCCAGCAATACCAGCGCTTTGACCAGCAATGCCGAAATGCACATCTGTACCAGCCACAGGATGAGATAGCGTGTTCCGGAGGATACCACACCCTCCCTGGACTGGAAGATCTTCCGGTTGAAATTGTAGTTAAACAGGCCCGAACAGATCCTGGCGACAACCGTGGAGATCTCAATATAATAGATCAGGGCAAAAGATCCTTCCGCAGCGTACTTTCCCAACAGCCACACCATCAGGATAAAGATCAGATAATCCAGAATGGCAGAGCCAAAGGACGAGATACAGAACTTGAAAAAGACCTTATAGATCTTGAAGGAGTCCACGATCGGATTGAAATGTGAACTTTCGTTATTGTTCAGGTAGATCACTTCAATGGGCACTTCCGCGAACGGCACCCCGATCTCCTTCAAATAAAAGATCACATTCATCTCATATTCATAGCGTTCCCCGGCCACTTCCAAAAGCTTCGGCAGATAGGACATAGCATGCACGCGAAGTCCCGTCTGGGTATCCGACAGTTTGATATCACAAAAATACTTCATCAGCCGGCTGGTCAGGCGGTTTCCGAAACGGCTGCGGGCCGGGATATTTATGTCTGACGCAAAGTCCCGGCAGCCAAAAACGATACTCTCCGGATCCTCCCGGAATCTTTCGCAGCATTTTAAGGTATCTGCCACCGTATGCTGTCCGTCCGCATCCAGTGTGACCACACCCAGCGCATCCGTATAGTTTTCCAGAATATAGGCAAATCCTGTCTTGATCGCGCGGCCCTTGCCCTTATTCTCCTCGTGTCTTAAGATCTTTACCTGCGGATAGACTTCCGCTTTTTCAAAGATCTGCTTATAACCTTCATCACACCCGTCATCCACGATCACGATATGCGAAAAATGCACGGCAAGATCTTCGATCAGATCGATCATGCCCTTATCAGGATTGTATGCCGGGATCAACGCAATGATCTCACTTTGTATAGAATTCTGTAGATTCTTTTCTGCCATGACCATTACCTGCATACCGGGAGCAGGAACCATGCGATATCACACAACACGAAGGTACCTATCGCCCGTAATATGGACAGGATCCGGATGCTCTGCTCCGTTCCGTCTGTCCAGAACGCATCTTTTTCCGCGGTTTGAGGTGCAGCAATCTTCCGGCCCGGATAAAACCGTACCAGAAAATCCACCAGCCACACCAGAAACGGCGCATACGCCAATGTCCACATATTAAAATACTTTTCCTGTTTCAAAAACTCGCTCAGCTGCTCGATCACACCGGGGATATTGCCCTGCAGACCGTACAGAAAATCCGGGAGCATCCCCTCCACTTCCTGAAAGATCCAGGGAAATTCAATCATATCGGCAACGATCAGTGACAGAATGGCTGCCGTCTCCAAAAACAGTTTCAGGAACAGCTTTTCCCGCTCCCACAAAATGAGCAGCAGTGAGAACGGCAGTAACAGCAATCCCCAATACGGATAGGAATAGGCACAGACAAACACCGGCAGCATACCGAGAAAGCCCATATACAGCATCCATTTGGGTTCTTCTTTTTTCTCTTTTACGACCGTCATATAAGAAACAACAACCACAGCTGCCAGAGCAATGAAAAATGCCGGGATCCGGATCTCACCGAAAAAGGTGATGCGCATACGGGTCAGCTGGTCGATCATCACCCAAGTACGGGGTTTCTTTAAAGCCGCCCCCGCCGGATCAGCCCATTTGAAAGGCAGGTTCATCACAAAGGATACCGCAAACGGCAGTACCATTGCCACGCCGGCTTTGATCAGATTCTTTTCCTTCAATAATATAATAGGTAAAAATACGAACAGGGCAAATTCCTTGGTCAATACCGACAAGGTAAAGTAGATCAGAAACTTTTTGATGTTTTCATCCAGCAGCGCTTCGAAGGCCAGCAGAATAAAGACCATACAGATGATATCGATCTGGGCAACCAAAACCGCCCCCAGTACCAGCCACGCACTGCTCAGGAACAGAAAGCCCAGCAGGTGTTTGCGTTTTTCATCAAAGCCGAGTTTGCCGGCAATACGCTTTAACAGCCCCACACAGATCCACGCGCAGAGCAGCATCTCACCCTTGCCCCACAGCCTGGCCGCAAAATGTTCCAGGATATTGCCGCCCATCAGTTTTTCCGCAAGATACAGCGGCAGGTTCCAAATGGCCAGGATCAGATTCATCACCAGTCCGTAATTGGCCTGATGCACCATCAATCCCTGCTGCACGCTTTCACCGCACAGACTGAAATAATGCAAAAAATGCCCGGAAAACAGAGCTTCCCAGACATTCATCCCCTGTCTGATGATGGAGTTGGCATCATCATAATATACGGAAGCAAGCGGAAGCAGCATCGCCAAAAACAAGATGCCGTTTTCCGCAGTCAGATACTTCCGAACCGATTGTTTTTGCGCAGCCTTTTGCTTAGCCATGCAATCCTCTGGCCTGACGGTCCATATCTTCTACCACAATATCGTAGATCTCGCCCAGGCTGCGGCAGTACTCCAGTACCAGCCACGGCTCATTGGTATGATAATGGATCTTAATGGGATCACCGTCGCCGCCTACCGCCAGCAGGCAATCGCCCTTGAAATGCTCTTTGATATAGTCGTTCACTTCATCCTCGTCCAGGTCCTCCCCGTCGATCAGAAGCTGTGTATCATAACGAAATTCAATAGACTGTTCCGGCATGGTTTTTTTCTCCTTATCTTTGTTGTGTTTTCAGCCTTTATTATTTTAGCAGAATTTCCAAAGAATGCAAGTTTTTAGAGATCAAGGGGAAGGCAAGGTTCGTCATAAAAAATAATCAGAGAAGAGATACTCTCTTCCCTGATCGAAATCATACATATTATAATAGTGTATGAACTTATGCGGTTACCTTACGGGTTGCAGTCTTGACTTCCTTATCAGCTGCATCTGCTTCGGTCTCTTCTACAAGGCCGATCTGTACCAGCCACTTGTCCAGCGGAAGCGCGATCACGATCGCGATCACTACAAAGTGTACCAGGCAGAATACCACACCTTCCTTATAGGTAAGCGGACGCCCAACCAGGACGATGATATGGTATGCATAATCCAGAGTCTCCTGAAGCGCTCTGCCGTTTGCAATATCAAAGCTCAGATCCAGCAGACCGGAGAAAATCATCAGGATACCTACTACGCAGATCTTGATGGACTGGCCCGGCTTACCACCACCGATTCTGTGTGCAAATGCAACAGACATAATAATCAGCGGATAGCACAGCAGGTACAGGTTGGTATACATTTCACCCTGCGCCGGTGTATTCAGTGTACCGAAAATACCGTAGAAACTTGCACGCGGAATGATCATCATCAGGAACGGGAAAAACGGCAGGATAGCCAGCAGGTAGCCTACTTTTAACTTATTCGGGAAAAAGCTGATACCGATCACTGCTGCAAAGAAAATAGCGAACTTCACAACCAGCCACCACATCTCATCGATCTGTGACTGATGCGGAAGGCAGAACCACACAAACAAGGCTCCGACCGCTCCGATCGCCATACCGATCAACCACAAGTACTTCTGCAAAAAACTTTTCATCTCTTTACTCTCCATTTCTTTTTTGGTTTTATTTTATATAAGACACACATTTCGTTTTTGTCCGAAAGCCCCGGGTATTTAACTCTGGGAAAGCATCTCATATTTCACAAGTTGGTTTTTAGATATCTTCGCCCCCATAACAGATTCTTTACAATACAACAGGAACAGCAGGGTTTTGACACCGATATGTTTGTTGTATTTCTTGATCATGTAGCGGAGATTACGACAGCAGGACTCTTTCTTTGAGTCAAAATTGCTGGCATGCATCAAATGATAATTGATGGCTCTGCCGGAATAACCAAACTTCTGGCCATTCAGGTAAAGGCGGATTCCAAGGTCCACATCTTCGTGTCCCCACCCCTGAAACGCATCATCAAAACATCCTGCATCCAATAGTGCCTGCCTGTCCACCGATACATTCCCCGTAAAAAAGTTCAGCCAGCGGAATCTGCTCTTTGATCCTTTCGGAAAAACATAGTTTTCGATCTCACCATATTTTTCGCAGTATTCACAAAGGCCGGAAGGGTCATCGTAAAACTTCCGAATATCGTCATCCTTCATAAACAGCTGATTACGCATGCCCAGGACAACGCCGTAACCCTTTTCGTGAAGTCTTCGATGCGCTTTTATATATTCGGGATTCACAAGACGGTCATCATCTAAAAAAATTACGATCTCCCCCGTGGCCGCTTTGATCCCTTCATTACGCGCTCTGGCTCTTCCGATATTTTTCTCATTGATAATTTCGATAGGCTTATAGGAAAATGTAAGCTTATGGAAATCTTCTATCACCTCCTTGTCACAACCGTCAAAAACAACAATGACTTCCACATCTTTATCAACCTGCGGCTCCAGAGATTTCAGAGCCAGCCTCAGGCGCATCAGTTTGTTATATGTAGGAATTACAATACTTACTTTTTTCATATAACTCTCCTATAACTCAAGCCTTGCCTTTAATGTGTAAAAACGGATCGCGCTTCCAAGCACCTTATCATCCGGGAACTTATGCTTCAGATACTTCAGATTCTTCAGTTCCTCTTTTGCCTTCTGCGCCTTGACATGCGCGTGCAGCAGATGATAACAGATGATACTGTTGTCCTGATAATACGGTGTTCCCAGCTGCGCCAGACGATATCCGATATCGGTATCCTCATAGCCCCAGCCCTTAAAGCCTTCATCAAATCCGTGGATCTCGGAGATCAAAGAACGGTCGATGGAAACATTTCCCGTAATAAATGCCATGAAACGGTACTTTGCTCTGGGCTTTCTGACAAATACCTTTTTGATGTTGTAGTAAAATTCTTTTTTGCTGTGATCTGCCACAAAGGAAAGTACGGTTTCCAGTTTGTTCTCCTTCATCAGATCCAGAAGTTCAAACTCCGTCACCTTTGCATCCATACGCTCTCCCAGTACAACGCAGGGCTCTCCGTTATGTCTGCTTAAATGTCTTTTGATAAAGTCGCCCTTTGTGAGTCTGTCATCATCCAGAAAGATGATCACATCCCCGGTCGCCTGCTCGATCCCGAGATTTCTTGCTGCGGCACGACCGACATTTTTCATACTGATAATAGGCTTCAGGTCCATATTAAAAGTAAATGTATTGAACTCATCGATCGTTTCCTTGGTACAACCATCGAACACCACAAGCACTTCCGTATCCTGATCTGCCTGCGGTTCCAGACATTTCAGTGTCAGATAAAGTCTGGAATTTTTGTCTTTGGTCGGAATGATGATACTTACTTTCTTTCCCATTTTCTCCTCCCTTTTAAATTAAATATGACTGTGCAAAGCATATCGCCGCCAGCGATAATGCCCAGAAAACAAGACACCACCGGATCGGTCTGTCCTTATATACGATCAACTCAGGACTTCCTGTAAGATCCGATCCGTTGCTCAAAAAGTGATAACGGAAAACTCCCAAAAGCAGCAGCGGCGTTGTCAGAACCAGATATTTGATGCCTGTGGTATACACAAACATCACATAGGACATGATCGTGCAAGCCATGAGCATTACGATCAACTGGTTGAGCTGTTCCGCGGAGCAGCCCTTTAAGGATTCGCGTGATTTGGTGGAACTGCTTCCCATAGTCTTCAACTCGCTGCAACGCTTTCCGACACCGATGAAAAGTGTAAGAAAAGCAACAAAGAAAACAAACCACAGATTGCTCGGCTCACTGATAGGAATCCTGCAGATACGGTATCCCGCACAAAGTCGCAGGATGAATCCCATCGAGATCGTGAACACATCAATGAACATGATCTTTTTCAGGAACAGCGAATACGCCACATTCATCAGAAAGTATGCGGATACAATGAACGCAAGATCCGATCGGATCATCGCCGCGCCTGTCACTCCGACGATCAAGAGTATCCCGCACAATACAAACGCTGCCCCCAGAGGCACTGCACCCGACGCGATCGGTCGGTTTCTTTTGACCGGATGATTTCTGTCTTTGGAGACATCTGCGATGTCGTTCATGATATACACAGAGGAACTGATCATACAAAACATCAGCGCACCCAATGCACATCGCCACACCAGATTGACTTCCGGTATCTGAAACAGGAACAGTAACGGCACAAAAACAAATCCGTTCTTGATCCACTGTTTCATTCGGATCAATCTGAGCAGCAACCGAAAGAAACCACTTTTTTCGGTACCGTTTTGGTCATTCGGTGTGATCGAGACCGTATTGTCCGATGTCGATCCGGTACCGGTTGCGATGTAACTCATTTAACACTCCCCTCCCTTTAAAAATTTGTTTATGCTTCCCCTCATACGGATCCGTTTCCGCATGCAGCAAGTGGCAAAAGCTTTTTCGCCACCTATGAACAATAACTTTTATTTTCCTTCAACGAATAATCCTTCTGTCCTTCCTCTCCGCCCTGCAGCATTTTCCAGTATCTCAGGATCAGGATACTTGCCAGGATCGCCTGATTCACGGTAAACGAAACAAACCCACCCATCAAACCGAATAATTTTGTTCCGACAAAGGTAATGATCAGAAGAACCGCAAAACTTTTTGCCAATACCGCAAAGGATGTTTTGGCCCCCGCCTCGCCTTCCAGCACCAAAAGCGAATTGAAGAAATAGTACAGTCCCTGGAATGCGATGCCTGCCGACTCCAAAAGAATGTAACTCCAAATGATCGGATACTGTTCTCCGTACGCGAACAGGAGTAACGCAAGAAGCACTGCCGTTCCGCCGGAAAGTACCAGAAATATAACCGGTATAAACTTCATCACTTTGCTGACAAGACCTTTCAGATCGGTGCCGTGATTGATCAGTACCGGCAGCATGACCGCTGCAAATATGTCGTTATAGAAAACTGTAAAATAGGTCCGGATATTGGACTGATAGGTATTAAAGATGCCGGATTCATACTTGGGTCTAAGTGCGGAAATGATGCAGATATCCGCAGTATTCAAGCCGGTGGTAAGCAACCAGCTCAGCATATAGAACGCGCCTACGCCATAGATGATCTTTATAAGATCCTTTCGGAAAACAAATTTCACCGCGCCCAGCTTGTACAAAGAAACCAGCAGTACAACAACCTGCCCGAGAACATTCCAGAGAATAAATGAACAAATGCTGATCCTGTGAAATACTCCGATGGAAATCAGATATCCGGCCAGCATAAATACACTGCCGATGATCTTTGCGACACCAAGCTTGATAAATCGCTCATCCACTTTCAGGATAGTGTCGATCATAATGCAGCTGTTGGTCGCGATCGCAAGCGCGATGGAGATATACCAGGAATTCGGAGAAAGATTCGGAATGCGGCAGACCAGCGGCGTGACCGCATAGCCAACCGCAGAAAGCACAAGGCACAAAACAATGTTCCCGATAAACACTGTGCCCATGATCTCTTTTTTGTCCTTGGAAGATGACTCCGGCAAAACTTTGAGCAAACTGTTATTGCACCCCATGACCAATGGGATGACCAAAACATTACTCAGGCTGAATACAAGATTGTACTCACCCATCTGTTCTACCGTTAAAGATCTGCCTGCCAAAATCGTAACTACAAAATTTGTCAGAACGCTCACGCCACGGAAAGCGAACAACAAACAGAAGTTTTTGACAAACAAAACTAAAGTAGATGCTTTAGATCTGCTTGAAACCTTCTTATTCACAACTATCCCCACTCATAACACTTTAGACAATGTTACACACACCTTGACATCATAAACGCAAACATTTTTTCTGTCAAGAAAATTTTTTTGTGTATTTTGTCTCTTTCCAGGTTTTTACATGGATTTTTAATGGGTAAAATAGATAAACAAACAGCCTAAAAATGCATCGTCCCCGTCAAGTTGACATATCAAAAAAATGCCGGTTTTTATAACCGGCATTTTTCTTAAAAAATTAATATTTTACTTAAACATTTAATGAGTAATCGGTTTTGCAATGTTTTCGAAAATACGCTATCCTGACCGGCAATTCAAAAACCCGTTTCAACCGCACTTCCGGTGGCTCTGCCTTACCGATCCGTTCCACCATGATCGAACACAGTCCGCTCCGCTTTGCTCCCCAGATATCCGAAAAAAACTGATCGCCAATCACGATGACCTGTTCTTTTTTCAGATCCATATTTGCGATTGCCTGCAGATATCCTTGGGTTCCCGGCTTCTTTGCCCGAAAAACATACGCGCTGCCAACCACATCCGCAAAGCTTTTTACACGCGGCTCCTTATTATTGGATACCAGCATGGTCTGAAATCCCATCGCGCGAAGTTTTTGAAAAAGTTCCGTGGCATACTGATCGGCCGGTGCTCCATCCGGCACCAGTGTGTTGTCGATATCAAAAATGATACCGCGATAGCCGCGATCATACAACTTTTCAAAATCAATACTGTAAGTTGTTTTGCTGTAAAAATCCGGATAAAATCTCTTAAATATGCTCATAGGTGGGATTATACTATAGTTTATAATTTCACGCTACTGTAAATTTTCGCGGTTCCGTTCTTTTACAGAACATTTACCTTAATAAGTTATTTGTTTTTTGCTTCGTATTTCACTTCATATTTTACTTGTTTTAGTTTGAAAACTGCGTTCTTTTTTAATTGCAATTCCGATGTAACATACGGTGACTTTGGGTTCTTTTTTTACAAAGGTCTGCTCTTATTTTTTCTTGTTTTTTTGGTTAGTATATTTCCTATTCACCATTCGATTCATGCTGAATTTCTGTTTGCGTGCTTGCATAGTTTTCGAAGAAATGATATACTTTGAAATGTTGTTTTGTGCTTTTTTTGTATGTATTTTTAATGAAGTAAAGGAGATCTGTATGAGTAAGGGTTTGATCATTTTTCTGATCATTTTGGTCATTTTCATCGTGCTGATGGTGCTGTTGTATTTTGCAGGCAAGAAGATGCAGAAAAAACAGGAAGAACAGAAAGCGATGGTGGAAGCCAATAAACAGACGGTATCGCTGCTGGTCATCGACAAAAAGCGTATGAAGATCAAGGATGCAAAACTGCCGGCGGAAGTAATGGCACAAATGCCGAAGATCTCACGAAATATGAAAGCTCCTCTGGTAAAAGTAAAGATCGGTCCGCAGATCATGACCATGTTCTGTGACGAAGGAATCTTCGATCTGGTGCCGGTGAAAAAAGAGATCAAGGCTGAAGTGAGCGGTATGTATCTGGTAGGCGTAAAAGGCGTACATGGTACCAAGATCCAGAAGGAAACCAAGAAGAAGAGTAAATTCAAGCAGTGGGTAGAAAAGATGCAGGAAAAAGCAGGTGCTAAGCCCCTGAAGTAATTAAGAAGTAATAAGAAAAACGGAACCGTCAAGGTTCCGTTTTTTAATGTCTTATTTAAAGAGTACCGCCCCGGCTTCTTTGGAGCAGGCCTTGATCTCTACGCGGCACTCCGCGAAGAATTCGTAATTCATATCCAGATGATAGAGGATCTCCAGATCCAGACTGTCCTCAGTCTCCTGAATGTGAATGCCGGTCGTATCTACTGCCATCATCATATTACCGAAAGGCGTCCGGTAACTGCTCATATTCTTCTGCCCCTCAATGAAGATCATGGATACGGCAAATCCGCCGGTCTTGGACATCTCCACACGCTCCGGCGCGATCTTGATGAGCGTACGGGACGGTTCCGGAAAACCTTCCATCTGCTCGTCATACATCAGATAATGCACACCGTTCTTACAATAATAACTGCCTGCCACGATCAATTCTACCTGCTCATGGCGATCATCCATCGGGCCTTCAAACTGCAGCCCTTTGATCGAGATCAATACTTCTTTTGTCATATGATCCAACTTTCCAAATATTCGCTTAAACAACAGACTGTCGATTTCCTATTATACACGCATAGGCCACACGGTCAAGCTATTTCTTGCGCCACATGATCCCTGCAGAACGGTACCGCGGTAACAAAAACTTCCGGGAAACGCTGCTGCAGTCGTTCTGCCGCCTGCTGTGCTATGGCCGGGTCATCGTACAACCCGAATACCGACGGCCCGGATCCGCTCATCAGTGCCCCTTTTGCCCCTTCTTCCAGAATGGCTTCGCGCAATTCCACAATCTCCGGGTGCTGCGGCTCCGTCACCAGCGCCAATGCATTATATAAATGGGGAACAAGCGATATCGCATTCGCCTCCCCGCTGCGAAGCAATACTTTTAAGCTTTCCGCGTCAGCAAGGGCCGGCGGATTCTCTTCCAGCAGACGATCATACGCCTGATATACTTCTTTGGTGCCTACTGCCACCGGCGGTTTAGCTAACAGAATAAATGTATTTTTCGGTGTAGGCATCACCTGCAGTTTCTCACCGATCCCTTCCGCCAGCGCCGTGCCTCCCATAATACAGAACGGCACATCCGCACCCAGCTTCGCTCCAAGAGCACACAATCGTTCCATATCGTAATCCAGCATATAGAGCAGACAAATGCCCCGAAGCACTGCCGCCGCATCCGTACTGCCACCCGCAAGACCCGCTGCCACCGGAATGCGTTTATGCAGCGTGATCTCCACGCCACCGTTCACCCCGGCATCACCAAGCAGAAGCTCCGCCGCCCGATACGCCAGATTCTTCGTATCATTCGGCACCAGGGAGAAGCCGCGTTCCACGCCATCATCAAACTTTACTTTCAGAGATATGCCCTTTGGTGCCGTCCGGATCACTACTGTATCATACAGCCCGATCTCCTGCATCACGGAGCACAGGTCATGATAACCGTCCTCCCGTCTGGCCGTGATATCCAGCATCAGGTTGATCTTTGCAAATGCTTTTACCGTTACTTCCTTCATTTTATCACCCTCAGTATCTTATCCAGTAATCTGCGCAGCTCTGCCGCCTCTTTTGGCTCCAGGCATACACATTTCGCCATAGAACCGGGCACATCCTGCAGCAGTATTTTCAGGCGCTCGCCTTCTTCCGTGATGGTCACATTCAAATTGCGCTCATCCTGCAATGCCCGTTCCCGCTTCACATAGCCCTTGCTCTCCAGTTTCTTGAGCAGTGGCGTGAGCGTACCGGAGTCCAGATACAGCCGTTCTCCCAGAGTTTTGACATTGATCTGCTTCTCCGACCAGAGTACCATCATCACAATGTACTGCGTATATGTCAGATCAAAGGGATCCAGCAGCGGCCGATATCGTTTCACCACTTCCTTTGCACAGACATACAGCGGAAAGCAAAGCTGGTTTTCCAGTTTCAGGCAATCCGTATCGTCTGACTCCTGCCCTTGTCCGGTATACGCCATCTCCGACAGATCCGCACTTTCCTCTTTCACATACCGTCGCGCCGCTTCTTTCGGGATCGGTGTGATCTTCGTCTCCTCTTTTACAAAGCTGGCTATACTGTGCTGGCTCTTCTTTTCTTTCTCTTTTTTGGCTTTTTTATCTTTTTTCGACATGGTAGTTGTTCCTAAAAAATGTTCCAGATGTGTTTAGCCAATATATGCGCACGCCGCCAATGCTGCAACTGCACCATCCGCCGCTGCTGTCGTCAACTGGCGCACCGTCTTGGTACGACAGTCTCCCGCTGCGTAAATGCCCTCCACATTGGTCCTGCAATCCTCGCCGGCCACCACATAGCCCGCCTCATCCAGCTTGATCAAAGGTGCAAACACTGCATTTTCCGGCATCTGGCCGATGGCAATAAACAATCCGTCCACCTGCATGGTACGCTTCTCACCGGTGATCTTATCGGTTACCTCCACACCTTCCACCTGGTCTTCCCCAAGCAGCGCGGTTACGGTGGCATTTAAGACAAACTCCACATTTTCCTTTGCTCTCAGCTGTTCTACCTGCTTTGCTTCACCACGGAAAGAATCCCTTCGGTGGATCAGATAGACTTTACTGCAGCTGTTGGATAAGAACAGTGCATCTTCCAGTGCCGTATTGCCGCCGCCGTTGACTGCCACGGGACGATTCTTATAAAAAGCCCCGTCACATGTCGCGCAGTAGGAAACACCTCCGCCGATCAGTTCTTCTTCCCGCTCCAATCCCAAAGGACGGTTCTTAGCGCCCGTCGCAATGATGATCGCCTTGCATGAATAGGTTCCTTCCGTAGTGGTCACCTGTTTCTCCGCGCCATCCGCGATGCCCGTTACCTGCTCGTATCTCACTTCTGCCCCCAGGGCCGTTGCCTGCTCATACAGACCGGTTGCGAAATCGAAACCCGAAATATTTTTGATCCCCGGATAATTCTCGATCTCCGGTGTATTCACGATCTGACCGCCATAGCTCAGCTGCTCCAATACCAGCACTTTCTTGCCTGCACGAAGGCCGTAGATCGCTGCGGACAGACCGGCTGTTCCGGCTCCTATGATAATGATATCGTACATATTATTTCTCCCAATTAATTTTGTATGATTTAATTGCATATAACAACTTTTGAGCCACGGGGACGGTTCTATGGCTCGTTTCAGGCCAGAGAACCGTCCCCATGGTTGGTGTTATAACACAGATTTTACCAGTTCTTCAACCTTCGGCTTCGGGATCATGCCAACGGACTTGTTTGCAACCTGGCCATTCTTAAAGACGATCAGGTAGGGGATGTTCATAATGCCGTACTTTTCTGCCAATTCCCCCTCATCGTCTACATTGACCTTACCAACCTTGAAGCTGCCATCCGATGCCTCTGCCACCTGATCTACGATCGGGGAAAGCATACGGCAGGGGCCGCACCAGCTTGCCCAGAAGTCGACCAGTACCGGTTCTGCGGACTGCAGCACTTCTTTTTCAAAATTTTCGCTTGTTATTGTCATCACTTCCATGGTCATATCCTCCTTTTATACTAATAAAGAAATTCAATTGTTTACAATTCAATTAAATCACATGCAATTCAATTTGTCAACATTTAATTTCGTGATACAAAAAACTCCCGGCCACTCCTGGTCGAGAGTTTTGTTGTTCTTTATCAGCCAAACAAGCCTTTTTTCTTTTTCTTCTTCGGATCGGTACCGTCACCATCCTCGGCATGCTCCGCACGATAACGCTCCGCTGCCTGCAGGGTATCACCGCATTCCGCATCAAACTGCTTTAACAGTTCCTTCGCCTTGGCACTCATACGCGTCGGTACCTGTACCGTCAACAGCACATAATGATCTCCACGGCTCTTGGGATCCCGCAGAGACGGTACACCCTTGCCGCGCAGACGGATCCTGGTATCCGTAGCAGTGCCCGCCTTAACTTCATAAACCACCGGTCTGCCATCTACGGTATCGATCATGATCTCGCCGCCCAGTGCCGCGATCGCAAAGGAGATCGGTACGGTAGAATAGATATCTCTGTCATCGCGCTGGAATATCGGGTGACGCTCTACCACTGCTTCTACCAGCACGTCACCTCTCGGGCCGCCGTTCTGCCCCGGTTCGCCCAGGCCCTGCATACGCTTGCACTGCCCGTTATCCACACCGGCCGGAAATTCCACTGCGTATTTCTTGCGCATCGGGATATAACCGGAACCATGGCAGTCCGGACATTTCTCTCGGATCACCTTACCGGTACCGTTACAATCCGGACATGCCTGCACATTCTGCATCATACCAAAGATGGACTGCTGGGTAAACATCACCCGGCCTTTACCGCCGCATCGGGAGCAAGTATCCACATTGCTGCCCGGCTTTGCACCACTGCCGTTACAAGTCTTACAAGTATCCTTGATCGTCAGCTCGATCTCTTTAGTGCAGCCAAAGACCGCCTCTTCAAACTTCATCCGCACGCTGGTACGGATATTAGCGCCCTTCATAGGACCGGTACTGCGTCCGCCGCCGCCTCTTCGACTGCCACCAAACAGATCACCGAAGATATCACCGAAAATATCGCCGAAATCCATGCCGGTGAAATCGAAACCGCCACCGCCGCCGGCACCACCGTCAAAGGCTGCGTGTCCGAACTGATCATACTGTCTGCGCTTGTCCGCATCAGAAAGCACCGCATAAGCTTCGGATGCTTCCTTGAACTTTGCCTCGGCATCCTTATCGCCGGGATTCATATCCGGGTGGTATTTTTTTGCCAATTTACGATAAGCTGCCTTGATCGCCGCGTCATCCGCAGACTTGTCTACGCCAAGCACCTCGTAATAATCTCTTTTATCTGCCATAATCGTATTCCTTTACACAAGGCGTGGGGCACTTTCGTGCCCCTTGCCCGTAACTCAATATTTCACCTCAGATTTTAGATCTCTTTGAAGTCACCGTCGATGATGTCGTCGCCGCCGCCATTACCGCCATCACCGTTGCTGCCGGTAGATCCGCCGCCCATATTACCCATATTCGGGCCTGCACCGGCTGCTCCTGCTGCACCACCCATGCTCTCATACATCTTGGTGAACAGGCTCTGTGCCTTCTCCATCATCTTCTCCTGAGCGGCCTTGATCTCTGATACCTGATCCTCGCTCAGCTCCTGATCCTTGGTGCGCTCCAGCAGATCCTTCAGGTTCTTCAGCTCAGCTTCCAGATCGCTCTTTTCGCTATCGCTGATCTTGTCGCCTACTTCCTTCAACGCTTTCTCTACCTGGAATACCATAGAGTCTGCATCATTTCTTGCGTCGATTGCTTCCTTACGCTTCTTATCCTGAGCCTCGTATTCAGCTGCTTCCTTCACTGCCTTATCGATCTCGTCATCGGACATATTGGAGCCTGCGGTAATGGTGATGTGCTGCTCCTTGCCGGTACCCAGATCCTTTGCGGATACATTAACGATACCGTTTGCATCGATATCGAAGGTTACTTCGATCTGCGGTACACCACGTCTTGCAGGCGGGATACCATCCAGACGGAACTGGCCTAAGGACTTGTTATCCTTTGCAAACTGACGCTCGCCCTGTACTACATTGATATCTACTGCGGTCTGGTTATCTGCTGCCGTAGAGAATACCTGGCTGTGCTTGGTCGGGATCGTGGTGTTACGCTCGATCAGCTTGGTTGCGATACCACCCATTGTCTCGATGGACAAGGACAACGGAGTAACATCCAGCAGAAGGATCTCTCCTGCACCGGCATCACCTGCCAGCTTACCACCCTGAATGGAAGCACCCAGAGCCACGCACTCATCCGGGTTCAATGTCTTGCTCGGTTCGTGACCGGTCAACTGACGTACCTTATCCTGTACTGCCGGAACACGGGTAGAACCGCCTACCAGCAATACCTTACCCAATTCGGAAGCGGAGATGCCTGCATCACGCAGCGCATTCTGTACCGGAACTGCGGTACGCTCGATCAGATCATGTACCAGTTCTTCAAATTTCGCACGGGTCAGGTCCATATCGAAGTGCTTCGGGCCGTCTGCCGTAGCGGTAATGAACGGAAGGTTGATATTGGTCGTTGTGGAAGCGGACAGCTCCTTCTTTGCCTTCTCTGCTGCTTCCTTCAAACGCTGCATTGCCATCTTATCGCCGGACAGGTCTACGCCTTCTTTGCTCTTGAACTCTGCCAGCATCCAGTCTACGATCTTCTGGTCGAAGTCATCACCACCCAGACGGTTATCACCGCTGGTTGCCAGTACTTCGATGACACCTTCGCCGATCTCGATGATAGAAACATCGAAGGTACCACCACCGAGGTCGTAAACCATGATCTTCTGCTCTTTTTCGTTATCCAGACCGTATGCCAGTGCAGCTGCGGTCGGCTCATTAATGATACGCTTTACATCCAGACCTGCGATCTTACCTGCATCCTTGGTTGCCTGACGCTGTGCATCGTTGAAGTATGCCGGTACGGTGATAACTGCCTCGGTAACTTTCTCACCCAAATAGTTCTCTGCGTCACCCTTCAGCTTCTGCAGGATCATCGCGGAGATCTGCTGCGGAGAATACTTCTTGCCATCGATGGTACGGCCTCTGTCGGTACCCATATCTCTCTTAATGGAAGAGATGGTCTTATCTGCATTTGTTACTGCCTGACGCTTTGCCGGCTCGCCGACCAGACGCTCACCGCTCTTGGTGAATGCCACTACGGACGGTGTGGTACGTGCGCCTTCTGCATTTGCGATAACAGTAGGCTGTCCGCCTTCCATAACTGCTACGCAAGAGTTTGTTGTTCCCAAGTCAATACCAATGATCTTTCCCATAATAGTGCCTCCTTTTTAATTAGCAACTTTTACCATTGAATGTCTTACGACGTTTTCTCTGTACATATACCCTTTTTGCAGTTCCTCTGCGACGACGTTTTCGCCGAGCTCCTCATCGTCTACGTGCATCACTGCGTTGTGCAGGTTCGGGTCGAACTCTTTGCCTACCGCTTCGATGGGCTTTACTTCCAGCTTTTCCAGCTCATCCATCAACTGCTTGTAGATCATCTGCATTCCGTCGGAAAAAGCACCTTTCTCTTCTTCCTTCAATGCCCCTAAACCTCTTTCGAAGTTATCTACTACCGGGAGCAGCTTTTCGATCACGCTCTTGGCACCGGTCTCAAACATTGCCTGTTTTTCTTTCTCGGTACGTCTGCGGTAGTTTTCAAATTCTGCCATCTGCCGCAGATTCTTGTCTTTCAGTTCATCAATCTGCTCCTGCAGTTTGTCTTTCTTTTTGTCCTTGCCGCCAAAGAGTTTTTTCTTAGGCTTTTCTGCCTTCTCTTCGGGATCCTCTTCTGAGGCCTCCTCTTCAGCATCTTCAGCCTCTGCTTCTTCTGTTGTCTCCTCTGCAGATTCCTCAGAAGACTCTTCCGAAACTTCTTCTCCGGCTTCTTCCACCGCGGCATCCTCTGCCTGCTGCTCTGTTGCTTCCTCCAGTTCCTTCTCCAGCTCTTTGAGCTTGTCGATGGTCACCTTGCGGGACGCATCCTGGAGTGCATCGTCTTTTTCTTTTTCGTTTTCCTTTTCCATATCCTCCAAACCTTTCTGTCTATCCTATTCTAGTCTTTTTTATATACTCTCTCCAGCTCATTCATCATCGTTCGGAGAGAACCCACTACCTTATCGTAATCCATACGCTTGGGTCCGATGATCGCAATGCTGCCACGCATCCCTTCGCCCAGTTCATAGGTCGCCGTTACCACGCTGCAATCTTTCATCGCCTGCACCGGCGCTTCCTCACCGATATACACCTGTATGCCGGTGTTGCCCTCGTCGGCCAGCTTATCCGTAGCCAGTTTTGCCAGAGCTTTCTTTTCTTCGAAGGTATTGATCAGTTCACTCGCCTTCTGGTTATCCGATAGCTCCGGATACTTGAAGATATTGTTGGCGCCGCTGGTGTAGATCTCCAGATCTTCCTCACCTTTAATCGCCTGTGCCACCGCATCCATCACCTCGCCGATGATATCGCCGTGGATACCGGCCTGCTCTTTCAGCGCCGTGATCATTCCGAGGTTGATCTCTTCCAGTGTCCGTCCCGTCAGATGCGTGTTCAGCAGGATGTTGAGTTTCAGCATCGTTTCATCGCTGAGCACTTCGTCCACATGGATCATCTCGTTGCGGATCACATTGCCTTCCACCACGATGACCGCCAGGATCTGGTTTTCATCCACCTTGGAGAGCTGCAGAAACTTCAACCGGTTGCTGCGGATCTGCGGCGCGGATACCACCGTTGCGTAGTTGGTGTTGGTCGCCAGCACCTTTGCCACATTCTTCAGGACCTTGTCCATCTTGTCCTCGGTCTGCAGCAGAGGACCTTTGAGTTCCTCGATCTCCTTGTCCTTTTCCTGCATCATATTATCCACATACATCCGGTATGCCCGGTCGGTCGGGATACGCCCTGCAGAAGTATGGGGCTGCACAATGTAGCCAAGCTCCTCCAGATCCGACATTTCATTGCGGATCGTTGCAGAGCTTAAGTTCAGGTCCGTGTATTTCGAGATCGTACGACTGCCCACCGGTTCCCCTGTCTCCAGGTAATTACGGATGACAGCGTGCAGGATCTTCTTTTTTCGATCATCTAATTCCGCCTGCATCTTTCTCCTTCGAAACAACTCCGTTGCTTTTTCTTCGCCCTTGTTAGCACTCGATGTGTTGGAGTGCTAACATCTTGATAATAAAATAGCACTTGTTGCATGCGTTGTCAATCAGATTTTCAAACTTTTTGGGAAATTATAAATGGCGCACCCGGATCGGATGCGCCAAAGACCTTTACATATTCTTTCCTGCACGATCTCTTTACAGATCGATGCTGCCGTTTTTGCGCTTGTTCAGCACATAGTAAGCCTTGTTCTCTTCCGGCTTTACATACAGCTCTACGGACCACAATTCGCGACGGCTGCGCTTATATACGCTGGTCCATACCTGCACCGCCTTGGCCACCAATTCATCCATATCATAGGACTGGCCGGCATATTCCATATGGATCTCTTCCGGGATCGAAGGCGCTGCGGGAGTCTGCGCTGCTGTTTCCTTTTTGGATGCTTTCGTTGTCTTGGCCGCTGTTTTTTCCGCTTTGGCATTTCCGGCGGCCGGTTTCTCCGCCTTTGCCTTGGTCACGGTCTCGGCTTTCCCCGCTGCCACTTCGATCTTCTTTACCGCCGCCTTCACATCCGAAGTCACCTTTACGGAAGTCTTAACACTTTCCTTTTTACTGCTCTTTTCTGTATCTTTGGTCTCTTTCACGGCAGCTTTAGAAGTCTTTTCGGCTGTCACCTTTTCTTCGCTCTTCTTTGCTGTCTCTTTCGTGATACCTATTTCATTTGAGATCCTGCCGACCAGCTGCTCCTTTAAGAGCGCTCTCGCCTCTTCCGTACTCAGTTCCCCGAGCAACGGATCCGGCTCCTTAACGGACGGCTTGGACGGTGTTTTTTTCGCTACCGGTTTCGGTGTCAGCAATTTGTCATCTTCTTCCGGCTCAGTCGCAAAAAACGCAGCCGCCAACGGCTTCAGGATTCCCTGGGCATTCTCTTTCGATTTTTCATTCTTGGATGACATAGTTTTCTCCACTCCGTGTATAGATTATAGTACACCAAGTTTCAATATACCTTATTCAAAGTAAAATGTCAAATCGAAATCCCTTACGAATTGCTCAGATACGGCTCCGGCATGCGGTTTGCGCCCACTTCGATATTCTTAATATAGGTAATGCGGTTTTTATAGATGATCGTATGGTGGATGTTCTGCCCCAGCAGTTCATTCACATACAGGCACTGGTCGTCCGCACCGATGAGCATACCATCCAGCTTGGTGCCGGTGGAAAGTTCGATGTACACTTTTTTGCCGATAAAATTGAATTCGTCCATATTGATACCTCCTCAAAAAATTATTCTTATAAATCGACCACGGGGAGGTTTCTTGCAGCAACCAGATCAAAGATCTTTCGCCACAAGAAGCCTCCCCATGGTAATTATAGTAATTATTGCGGTATTACGATAAAGTAGATCAATACTAATGCTCCCAATACGATGCGGTACCATCCGAAAGGTTTGAAATCCTTGTTCTTTCCAATATAAAGGGTCAGGAACTGGATCGCTACCAGAGATACCAGGAATGCCGTAACGGATGTCACGATCAGGATCGTCAGCTCCGTACTGTTAAATACCATACCCTTGCCCAGATACTTGAGCAGTTTCACCAAACTGGCACCCGCCATTGTCGGGATAGCCAGGAAAAAGGTGAAGTTTGCCGCTACCTGTCTGGACAGGCCCAGCAACAGGCCTGCGATGATGGTCGCACCGGAACGGCTGGTACCCGGAAGGGCCGCTGCGATCAGCTGGCAGAAACCGATGGCCAGCGCGATCTGCCATGTCAGATCCGGGATCGTCTTGATCTTCGGACGCACACCCTTATGCTTGGTTTCAATGATGATGAACAGGATACCGACTACGATCAGCATTACCGCCACAATGATCGGCTTGTAAGGTTCTGTCATCGTCTCAATGAGATCATCCAGAAATATCCCATACAACACACCGGGAATGCAGGCGATCACAATCTTTACCCACATCCAGAAGATCTTCTCTTTCAAAACCACATTGCCGACCAGCTTCCTTACCTGCTCGTCACGGGTCTTCTTTTTGCCGCTCTTGGCCGGTGCCTTATCCGCTCCGGCTTTGGCGATGCCGAAAGGCCACAGCACCTTCCAGTAAACTACGACCACAGCCATGATCGCCGCCAGCTGGATCACGATCTCATAAAACTCCGTAAACGCGGCCGCACGATCCGGCTCCAGATTAAACTTCACCCATTGGTCCAATAGGATCAGATGCCCGGTAGAACTGATGGGCAGCCACTCCGTCACCCCTTCCACGATACCGAAGAGGATCGCTTTTAATATTTCCATGATTTATCTGTACTCCTTATTTACAAATTCGCGCAGAGCCACTAAGGAACGCTCCACCTTTTCCGTATCGATGCAATATGCCATACGGAAATATCCCTTCACGCCGAAGGAATCCGACGGCACCAGGATCAGGTCATACTTCTTTGCCTTTTCACAGAACGCATTGGCATCCTCTTCCAGTGCCTTCGGGAAGATATAGAAGGTTCCGCCCGGTTTCACTACAGTAAAGCCAAGATCTGTCAGCTCTTTATATAAGATGTTCATATTGGTCTCGTACACAGACAGATCGCTGGTCATATCGATGCACTCTGCCACCGCCTGCTGGATGATGGAAGACGGGCAGTTATGTCCCGTTCCGCGGGAGATCTGTACACACATAGGTACGATCATCTCCGCATCCTTTGCCTTCGGATTCACTGCCACATAACCGATACGCTCACCCGGGATCGATAAAGATTTCGACCAGGAATAGCAGCAGATGGTGTTGTCATAAAACTTCGATACAAACGGCGCATCCGCTCCCGCAAACACGATCTCACGGTACGGTTCGTCAGAGATCAGGAAGATCTCGTGGCCATACTCCTCCTGCTTTGCGTTCAGGACCTGAGCCAGCTTCGTCAAAGTCTCGGAAGAATATGCAATACCGGAAGGATTGTTCGGGGTGTTGATCAATACCGCCTGCACCTTCGGGTTCAGCATCTCCTCAAATGCCGCAAAGTTGATCTGGAAACTCGTGGTATCCGCCGGAACAACCTTTAATACCGCGCCGGTCTGGTTGATGTACGGATTGTACTCCGGGAAGAAGGGCGCAAAGGTCAGCACCTCATCTCCCGGCTGGGTCACGCAGCGCAGGGCATGCGCGATGGCCGATGCTGCTGCCGAGGTCATAAAGATATGCTCGGTCTTGTAATCAATGCCGAATCTTCTCTTTAAGGAATCTGCCACGATGCGGCGCACTTCGGGATTGCCCGGATTCGGGCTGTAGCCGTGTGCCTGAGAAGAAGTCTTGGTCTTTAACAGACGGACGATCGCTTCGTTAAAGGCATCCGGTACCGGTACGGACGGATTGCCCAGGCTGTAGTCAAATACGTTCTCGTAGCCGATCTCTTTGCCGCGCTCGCTTGCGTATACCGCCAAAGCGCGGATCACGGACGGTGTTGCGCACATATCTTTGTAATGTTGATTTATCATGATATACTCCTAGATACTCTGTTTTACTTATTTCTCAGTTTAGTAATAAACTTCTCCAGTCTTCCGATGGCGATCTTCAGATTTTCGATGGAATATGCGTAGGAGATACGCAGGAAGCCCTCACCGGAATCGCCGAATGCGGTACCCGGTACGACAGCTACCTTCTCCTCTTCCAGGAATGCCATAGCAAACTCTTCACTGGTCATGCCAAACTCTTTGATGCAGGGGAAGACATAGAATGCCCCATACGGTTCAAAGCATTCCAAGCCCATATTTTTAAAAGCGTCCATCAGGAAGCGGCGGCGCTGGTTATAGGCCTCGCGCATCCGTGCCACATCCTCATCACCATTCTTTAAAGCTTCCACAGCCGCATACTGGCTGGTGGTCGGCGCGCACATGATCGCAAACTGATGGATCTTGAGCATCTGCTTTAAGATGATCTCCGGTGCGCAGGCATAGCCCAGACGCCAGCCGGTCATGGCATACGCTTTGGAGAAACCATTGATCAGCACCGTACGCTCGCGCATCCCCGGCAGCTGCGTGATAGACACATGATCGCCCTTGTAAGACAGCTCGGAATAGATCTCATCGGAGATCACATACAGATCCTTTTCCTCGATCACTTCAGCGATCGCTTCCAGATCCGCTCTCTCCATGATCGCACCCGTCGGGTTGTTCGGGAACGGGAGCACCAGCACCTTGGTCTTTTCCGTGCATGCATCCCGCAGTTCCTGTGCGGTCAGACGGAATTCATTTTCTGCCTTCAGCTCGATGATCACCGGCTTCGCCCCGGTCAGGATCGCGCAGGGCTCATAGGATACATAGCTGGGCTGCGGGATCAGCACTTCGTCTCCCGGATCGATCATCGCACGAAGCGCAATGTCGATGCCCTCGGAACCGCCCACGGTCACCATGATCTCGTGGTTATAATCATACTCCACACCGATACGGCGCTTTAAATATTTGGCGATCTCGATCTTCAGATCTTTCAGACCGGCATTGGAGGTATAGAAGGTACGCCCCTGCTCTAAGGAATAAATACCCTCGTCACGAATGTGCCAGGGCGTATCAAAATCCGGTTCGCCCACGCCCAGGGAGATCGCATCTTTCATCTCGCTGGCAATGTCAAAAAACTTCCGAATGCCCGAAGGCTTGATATTTACAACTCTTTCACATAACGGATTTCTCATGGTGTGATCATCTGCCTTTCATCTTCCGGTTTCTTTGCCATAATGGTACCGTGATCTTTGTATTTCTTCAAAATAAAGTGTGTTGCCGTACTCAGCACATTCTCCATCGTAGACAACTTGTCGGAAACAAAGGTGGAGACCTCCTTGATGGAGCGACCTTCCAGTGTCACCAGCAGGTCATAACCGCCGCTGATCAGATACACACTCTTCACTTCCGGATACATATAGATGCGCTCCGCAAGGCCGTCAAAGCCCTGGCCGCGCTGCAGTGTCACGCGCACTTCGATGAGCGCCGTCACCTTATCCAGCGTGGTCTTTTCCCAGTCGATCATCGTATGATAACCGCAGATCACGCCCTCCTCTTCCATACGGGCCATCTCGGCGGCGATCATCTCGTCCGTACTGCCCAGACGTACTGCCAGTTCATGCACATCCACACGGCTGTTCTTCTCAATCGTTGTTAAGATCTCTTCGCGTAACATGTTTGCGCCTCCTGTATAAAATATTATAGATATCGTTTCGGCGGGAGTAGAAACCGTTCCACCCCGCTGTAGATCATCACTCTCTTGCGGTCCTTTGTGGTATAGCCGATCAGAGCCGCATCTGAAAATCCCTGACTGCGCAGCTCTGCCAATACCGCCGCGCCATCATTTACAAACAAAAGCCAGCTCCCATAGGAATCCAGAATATACGGATCCATATCCAGCTCATTAAACACTTCCACCGTCTCCTGTCGGATGGGGACCTCCCGCAATTCCACACGCAGTCCGGCTTTGAGCTCTTCTGCCGCTTCCCACAAAGCTGCTTCGATACCGCCCTTCGTGATCTCCCGGCACAAGACGATACTGCCCTTTCCCTCACATGATCCCGGAGCCTTTTGGGCGTAGCACTCGATCTCTGTCGCCTTTTGCAGATAGGACCGCGCATACCGCTTTAACAGTTCTGCCTGATGTGCTCCTGCACTTTCTGCCGTTGCCCGTAATGCGATAGGAGCCGTAACAAGTATGTCCATTTACGGTGCCACCGAATCGCTCTGGGCCGCAGTCACTTCCGTTACCTGCGGTGCCTCTGCCGCCATCTGCGCTGCCAGTGCAGCCTGCTCCGCCTGATGTGCCTGAATCGCTGCTGCTGTCTGCTTGCACTGATCGATGGAGCCGGTCGCAATCGCCTGCTGCATCATTGCTGTATAGTTCGGATCCGATGCCGCAATACCCACTACTGCCGTACGCGGGCTCGGATTGTACTTGCTCTCATTCACAACGGAACGCTCGATCTCGCGACCGTCCTGATACACCACTTTTATAAGTCTTGCTTGATAACCGATGTGCGCGCTGGTCACGCTCACATAGCCGACCACCTGACCGCCGTCTGCAATGATGGACTCATTCTTCGGCGGATTTTCGGCGAGCACTTCACTCTCAAACTCCACTCTCCTGCCCGGATCTCTGGTCTCCACACCATATACATTGAATGTGATCTTCTTGTCGTGTGTATAACCTTCGATATAGATAGGATGCTCCGTATTGTTGACAAAGCGGAAATCCTTACCGGCCGATTCCGCGATCGCCGCATCCGCCGATTTATCTACATAGGTAACCACCATGGAGTGATTGTGACGCTCCGTCACCTGCAGTTCCGCACGAAGTACTGCATTATATAAGGTAGAAGAAACCTGGCAGATACCTCCGCCCAGACTCTCTACCACTTTACCATTCAGATAGGAACCCGCCAGACGATAACCGTTTTCTTCCGTAAACGGCTTGATCGTATTGTATGCAGAAAACTCCTCCCCCGGATACAACAGTGTACCGTTGATCAGGTTACAGCCGTTGGTCACATTTGCGCTTCTGGAGGCACCGGAAGAGGAAAAACTGGTCGTAAAGGTGCCCAACAGATCTTTGACCTGTGCCAGTTCCTCAGCCTGTCCCGTCGGGTACAGTTCTTCCAGCGGCAGCTCGATCTGTGTATTACCGGCTACCACATCATCAAACAGACCGCCCTGGATCATACCGGCGGCTTCCGACACATTCACACCCTCGCCTGCCTGACCTTCATGTACGATAAACTGACCGTCCACGCGGCTTAAGCTGGCATTTTCCAGTGGAATATCATAAATGGAACATTGATTCTTCAGGAAATTGAACACCACTTCCTTATCAAAAGAGATCTGCAGCGGCAGTTCCATGCCGTTCTGCTCAATGTCCTTCTTCATCATATAACGGTCGATCACATCGCTGCCATCGGTCAGTCCCAGCACATCATCCAGCACTTCACGGTTTTCCCAATACGGTGCCAGATCGCTCAGACGCACACTGACTGTCTTGCCCTGTGCTGCCACCAGTGTCACTTCCTGTTCGCAGACTTGCTTATAATATGCTTCCACCGCTTCGGCCGCCTGCTCTATGGTCATTCCGGAAATATCCACAGCTCCTACATGCACACCCGGGCATACCACGACATCCTTGATCACGGTTTCTTTATCCATATCATCTTCGGTGCTCACACCTTCCAGATAATAGGCCTTATGATCGGTCTGTACCGCAACCGCACGGGTTGAGGCCGAATACCAAAATACGGCTGCCACTCCCGCAACCGCCAATAAAACTACCGGAAGCCAGACTTTCTCTTTCCGCTTCCTTCTTCTCTGTCTTCGATTATTCTTTTTCACTTGCGTTCCCTCTTGAATTAGGCTAAACTGAACCTGATGATCACATGCTCAGTGCCGCGGCAACGGTAGGGAGTACCATTGCAAGAGTCAGGATGATGATCATGATCGTGGTAAGAACTTTTTTATTCTTATTACTGTGCATATTAAACATAATTTCTACCTCATTTTTATAAGAAAAAACAAACCTGCGTTGGAGAGTATTATACATGGTATTTCCCGTTTTGACAATAGTTGTACTGTTTATTATTGCGATGTTTGCCGCGAACAAAAAAAGCGACCGGCAGATGAAAGAACAGCTTGATCAATTCTGGGAAAAAGAGCAGGCCGCCAATCTGGTACGCAAACAGTCCCTGGAGGATCTGCGCTATATCCGCATCCCGGAGGATTTTTTCGCCTTTCCCTACGATCCGGAAGCTGATCCGGATGCCGCGGAAGCCATGACCATCCTGAAGTCCCTGAAAGATGAGCAGATCGTCAACTTTACCGGCATTTCCAACACCGATCTGAAGCTGTCCTTCGGGGCAGCCAATCTGCCCTCTCTCTCCCGTTTTGACCAGAACTACACCCTGCTGGCCCGGGCCCTGCAATCTTTGGCAGAGTATCTGGTACGCAAGGAGCAGACCGCCGATGCCATCCGGGTCCTGGAATTTGCCGTGGATACCAAAACCGACATCAGTTCCACCTACAAACTGCTGGGAGACTTATACATCAAAAACGGCAGCCGGGACAAGATCGATGATCTCATTCCCAAAGCTGCCGCTCTGAATAGTGCCCTATCCGGTGCTATCGTCCGTTCCCTGGAGGAAAAGAAAGCTTCTATTTCTCCGGCTCAGGATACCACGCCCTGAGCATTGATCCCCCAGATCAGATTTCTCCACTGCTCCAGTTGTTCCTCTGTCAAAAATCCGGTGGAAGTACCTACATAACCGATCTTGTAGGAGGCAAACAAAAGCGCATCCTTGATCGCGATGGTCGAGTCTCCGCACTGCAGGTATTTGTGCAAAAAGCATGCCAGCAACGCGTTACCAGCACCTGCGGTATTCACAACTTCATTCGTCTTTACACTATTATAATGTACATTGATATTTCTTGCCCGGTCAAACAGGATCAGGCCTTTTGCCCCCTGCCCCAGAATGATGATCTCCGGTTTATAGCGCTTGGCAATATCCGCCACAAATTCAAAGGGATCCTCCGGGATCGTATCATCACTGAAATACAATACACTGGCCGCCTTCAGAAAATCTTCATTATAATTTTCCTTTTCCCGTAGATACTCATGCACATTCACCGCGATGGGCCGGTGATAGCGCTGTGCCACCTGAATGAACGGCCGGCAGAAATTGGCATTGGAAAGCACCAGCATATCACAGCGCGCGATCAGCGGCGCCACCATGGACATATCGTAGTTGACATCCCGCAGCCCCTTGATATCTTCAAAGATCTGCTGCCTGCGCTCCTTGTCACACAGGATCACCTGCATCGGCATCTCATCCAATAGCGGCATCATATATTCCGTCGAGATCGTCACCTTACGCCCCGCAGGATTAAAGATGCTCATGTCATGATCACGACCCACCAGTGACAATAACAGCGCCTCATCTCCCAGCCATTTCAATGCCAGCGTCTCATTGTACGCATCACCGCCGGCTGCGATATGAATGCTGTTTTTCTCGCTTGTCATCGGCTGATATTGGATCGGGATCTCCCCTACATTCACGATCGTCTCCAGCTGTGTGATCCCTGCCACTGCAAATGTACTCATACGATGTAACCCCCTTTCACGCCCCTGTCATATTATGAATACTTTAATACCACTGTTTTGCTTCCTCGATCTCTTCACGCATTTCATCCGCGCTGTCTTTCGGCAATCCCAGCACTTCCAGCTTATCCACAAATACATCCAGATCCGAATCAAACAGGTATTCCATAAGATCATCTTCGTCCTTCACGGTTTCGGTTTCCTTAGAAGAAGGCAGTTCCATCTTGCCGGCATCCCCGACTTCCATTTTCCAGCTGATGCCGATCACCTTATCATCGTCATCCATGATCGCTACGGAAGTATCCAACTTCTTTCCGTCGCCGTGGTATTCGATGCGCAGTGTACCATCCTTGATCTGCTTGGCAAAATCCTCCATCTCCTCATCGATATCATCCTGTGCCAGCTTATAGAACTGACTCAGATCCATCGTGAACACGCCACCCTTCGGGGTCACTTCGGAAAGTGCAAACTCAAATTCCCTATCGATATCCTGTCCCAGATACAGGGTAAAATCTGCGCTGGCTCCGGAAGTACCTACCTTACCGGTTCCTTCCAGGCGGATCACATCTTCATCTTCCTGTGTTGCTCTGACTTCCGCATATAATTTTCCTTTATTCACCACATAGCCGAAGAATACCTCATCCCCGTCATCACTTTCCATATTCAGACCGATGATGGTACCGAGGTTGGAAACATAGATGGTACACGCCAATTCTCCATCCATATCCTGGTCGTCAAGATCCTCCAGCGCCTGTTCCATTTCCTCCACAAATTCATCCCAAAAATCGTCCGCCTGAGTCGGAAGGGAACTACTCATATAGAAACTATTCATATAATCCGTAAGATACTGGCGCAGATCATCATCATCCATCATGGTTTCGATCAAGCCTCTCGCCGTCTCCTTTGCGGTATCCCCGTCCACAGTAAATTTCAGCGCCACGCATTTCTGCTCTTCTCCGGCTACTTCCAGAGTATCGGTCTTTTCATCCACATCATCGATCGCGGAAAGCAGCACATCCATATAGCGCTTATACATACTGCGCGCCACCTTCGGCTCTATCAGCTGCTTTTCCAGTCGATCATTACTGAACAGGACATCATTGACCTGCTCCAGTTCGTCTTCGTCCAAAAATTCATCCAGTTCGATCTTTGCATAATCCTTATTGATCTCCGGCATCTGCAGATACAGTTCCGACTTGTCGGAATCATAGATCTCATTCATCGTCAGCAGATAGTCATCATCGGAAAGCTGCAGCGCTTCCATTGCCCGGATCGTATCCTCGTTTCGTTCAAGCTCATAGATCAGCGCAATATCCGACAATGCTCCCAGTTGGATTGCCGGCACTCCGCCGTCATCGTCATCACCCGGATCATAGGTCTTTACCCAGTCTTCATAGTCCAGATAATCGTAGTTATCCTTCTCCCACTCTTCCTGAATATACTCATAATAGGCATCATAATACTCATAACCGCTGCTATAGCTGAAACGTTTATTCTGATAATCGGTATAGGCATCCTCGATCATACCGATCACATCTTTGGACATTTCCAGCCTCACTTCGCCGCTGACCTTGATCCCCTTCAGATCTGCCATCTGATCGTAAGACTCCTCGTAATTCTTCCACAACGCATCATTATCAATCAGGTTCTTTTCCAGCACATATCTGGTATACTCCTCCGGTGACTTGGTCATACGCGCCCATGCATTGGCCAACACTCCACGGAACACAAACCCCAGCACACCGCCGACTACTACCAGCACACCTACCACGCCCAGTACGATCGGCAGCACAATATTCTTTTTCTTCGGAGCCTGTGGCGCACTCCCCCCCGGGTTTCCCTGCGAAAAACTCTGGGTATAGCCGTTCGCATCCATCACATACCCATTCAGGATGCCGCCGTTATTCGCCGCTCCTGTATATTCATTTCCTGCTCCCGGTACTGCATTATTCGCATTCCCGGTCACTCCGGAATCTCCTGCCGGAGTACCCACATTGTCATTCAGATTGTTATCCATAACCTTGCCCTCCCATAAAAAGCCTACAGATATCTTATTATACGCATGCGCTTTCTTCTTTGTCAATTCCGGTTTGGCGAGCTCCCGCCCTTCGCTTCGCTCGGGCCGGGAGCTCGGGTGGGAACCGGGCGCCGGTCTGCCGTTACAGCAATCCAGGTTACCTATGCTGCGCCGGGTAGCCATCTATTTTCGGGCCGGACGCAACGCATCTGCCAAGCTAACTGCCAACTGTTTAGCGGACAGCCGATGACAGTGAGCCAGCAAAAAGCGCGCTGTCTCACTGCCCGTCATCGCCTGTCACGCCACAGTAGGCAGTGGATCTTGCCATCTGCTAAAAGCGCGCCGTGTATGCCCGAAAACAGATGCTACACCGTCTCCGCTATATTATAGGTTACGAGGCTGTAACGGCAGACCGGCGCTTCAAGATTACGATACTATTTGTAGCTGGCGAAAGAGTATCACAGGAGCCGGG
>JAFXQR010000012.1 GCA_017526985.1 Lachnospiraceae bacterium | reverse complement strand
TCCATGGGGATGATGGATGTGCTTAATTCGCAGCAGGATCTGAGAAGTGAAGACGGTACGGACTGCCGTAATTACGGTTGCCTGGATGGTATTCCGGAAGCTAAGGAACTGATGGGCGATATGATGGAGAATCATCCGGATAATATCATTATTTACGGAAACTCCTCCCTGAATGTAATGTTTGATACCGTATCCAGAGCGATGACACACGGTATTATGGGAAATACACCCTGGTGCAAGCTGGATAAGGTGAAATTCTTATGCCCGGTTCCCGGCTATGATCGTCATTTCGCGATCACAGAGTATTTCGGGATTGAGATGATCCCGGTACCGATGACGGAAAACGGACCGGATATGGATATGGTAGAGAGTCTGGTCAGCAGCGACGAGTCCATCAAGGGTATCTGGTGCGTGCCGAAGTATTCCAATCCGGGCGGTGTTTCCTATTCGGATGAAACCGTGCGCCGTTTTGCGAAACTGGAGCCGGCAGCAAAGGATTTCCGTATTTTCTGGGATAACGCATACGGCATCCATCATCTGTATGAAGACAAGCAGGATTATCTGATCGAAATCCTGGCAGAGTGCAAAAAGGAAGGTCATCCGGATATGGTATATAAGTTTGCGTCCACATCCAAGATCTCTTTTCCGGGAAGCGGTATAGCCTCCCTGGCAACCTCTCTGAATAACCTGGAGGATATCAAGAAACAGCTGAAGAACCAGACCATCGGACATGATAAGGTGAACCAGCTGCGACATGTGAGATTCTTTAAAGATATTCACGGTATGACCGAGCATATGAAAAAGCATGCCGACATCATCCGGCCGAAGTTTGAGATGGTAGAGCAGGTGCTGGAAGAAGGCCTTGGCGGCTTGGGTGTAGGCACATGGACAAAGCCGCGCGGTGGTTATTTCATCAGCTTTGATTCACTGGAAGGATGCGCAAAAGAGATCGTATCCCGTTGCAAAAAAGCCGGTGTGGTAATGACCGGGGCAGGCGCAACATGGCCGTACGGAAAGGATCCGAAAGACTCCAATATCCGTATCGCACCGACATTGCCTCCGGTCAGCGAGCTGAATACGGCAGCGAAGTTGTTTGTACTGTGTGTCAAGATCGTAAGTGTTGAGAAATATCTGAACGCATAAGTAACATAGTAACACATAAAAAGCTTGAGCGGTGGCAGATCGGAACGACAGAGGGATTCGAAATGCTGCCGCTTGTCGGATAAAACAGGACAAACTATGGAAAAAGTGTTGAAACCCGGTATTCCGTTGGAATTGCTGAGCAGAAAATACAAATTTGATGACGAGGAAGCGAAGGAGCATAAGCTTGGAAGTTCGATCCACGATATCACGGACGATACACATATTGTGCTGACCAATCCTACGATCAAAACGCGTCTGATCCCCGTGCATGCAGGGGAGCGTTATAATGCGTATTTTTTTGCAGGCAAGATGATCTATACGGCGCCGGTGACGGTGATCAAAAGCAGGACAGAAGGAAATTTCCGTGTGGTGGATGTGGAGTTGACCGGAAGCGTGCAGAAGTTTGACCGCAGACAGTATTACCGGCTGGAAACCAGCATGGATGTACGATTTCTGATGCTTACGGCAGAGAACGCCAAAGAATTCCAAACGGCGGTTAAGGAAGGCCGGCTGCTGACTATGCCGGGCTTTGAAGTGGGAACCACCATTGATATCGGTGGCGGTGGGATCCGTTTTACATCCAAGGTGGAGCTTCCCAAAGATGCTATGGTGATCACGCATATGGTGGCAACGCTTCCGAACGGAGAAAAGAAAAACTATGTCTTTTTGGGGAAGATCATCAATACCAGTCTGCTGAACGGACAACGCGGCTGCTTTGATCATCGTATGAAATTTGTGGATATGAAACAAGAAGCCAGAGAAGAATTTGTGCGTTTTATCTTTGAGTGGGAGAGAGATCGTTTGAAAAAAATGAGCGGTCTGAAAAATTGAGCGAAATGCCCACAAAATATAGTGTTTTTTCAAAAAAATATAGTGGAAATGCTTGCAAAATCCCATAAATAGTGGTAGTCTATCAACAAGCGGTAATAAAACCGCTGTAAAATCTAACAATCATGAGAGGAGAAGATCATGAACAAAGCAGAATTAGTTGAAGCTATGGCTAAGAAGTCCGGTCTTTCCAAGAAAGACGCAGAAGCTGGTCTGAACGCATTTGTTGATGTTGTTAAGGCTGAGCTGACAAACAAGAAGGGTGAGAAGAAGGTTTCTCTGGTTGGCTTCGGTACTTTTGAGGTAGCAGAGCGCAAGGCTCGTCAGGGTCGTAACCCGTCTACCGGCGAGACAATCAAGATCAAAGCTTCCAAGTCCCCGAAGTTCAAAGCTGGTAAGGCTTTCAAGGATGCAGTTAACGGTGCTAAGAAGAAATAATTTAGCAAATTGATCTTCGAATAATTTATGACTTAGGTAAAAGGAGTCCTGTTTCGGCAGAGACTCCTTTTTGTATATAGCGTATTTAAACTCCGGATTTTGTGCATTTTTTGCATTTGCGCGCGTGCTAAAAAAATGGTATACTAATTAGCACGGGGGCAAACTTAGGGTGCGCAACGAATAAAAAACGGGGGTAGTATGCAGAAGTATAAGATCGGTGATTATGTGATGTACAGTATTTCCGGCGCTTGCGAAGTGGTTGAGATCGGCACGCTGGATTTTGCAGGACCGGATAAGCTCTATTATTCGCTGAAACCGGTGTATGACGACAGAGATACTTTGTATGTTGCGGTGAACAATGAGGACAAGATCGCGCGCAAAGTAGTCGGCAAAAAGG